>CAIZDF010000303.1 GCA_903931645.1 uncultured Tolumonas sp. | reverse complement strand
TTAAACGGTCACAACCTGACAGGGCTAACACTTCATCGAGGTTACGGAAGCTGGCACCCATCACCACGGTCGAGTAACCGTGCTGCTTGTAATACTGATAAATGGCGCGCACCGACAGCACGCCCGGGTCAGTTTCAGCGGTATAAGTTTGACCGGTTTTAGCTTTGTACCAATCGAGAATTCGACCGACAAACGGCGAAATCAGATAAGCCCCGGCTTCGGCACAAGCACGGGCTTGAGCAAAGGAAAACAACAACGTCAGGTTGCAGTTAATGCCTTCTTTTTCCAGCTGTTCCGCAGCACGAATCCCTTCCCACGTCGAGGCGATTTTAATCAGCACACGGGAACGTGGAATGCCCTGATACTCATACAAACCTATCAGCTTGCGGGCTTTTTCGATGGTCGCGGCGGTATCAAACGACAGACGCGCATCGACTTCGGTCGAGATGCGGCCCGGCACGTGTTTTAAGACTTCACAGCCAATCGCCACGATTAAACGGTCGGCAGCTTCTTCGACTTGCACAGCGATATCAGCCGACAGTGGTTTCGCCTGTGCTATCACGCTTTCCAGCAGTGGCGCATATTCGGGGCTGGCAACGGCTTTCAAAATCAGGGATGGATTGGTAGTGGCATCTTCCGGTTTGAATGCTTTGATAGCCGGAAGTTCACCAGTGTCGGCGACTACGGTGGTGAATGCTTTTAACTGTTCCATTAATGTCATGGGAGTATTTCCTTTTCCAAAGCTAGGTTATTGTCCGTAATACGCATTTTTGCCGTGTTTACGCAGGTAGTGCTTATCCAGCAACTCTTGCTGCATGTTCGGCAGTTGCGGCGTAAGCTGGCGCGAAAAAATGCCCATGTATGCGATCTCTTCCAACACCACTGCATTGTGCACGGCGGTTTCGGCATCTGACCCCCAGGCGAATGGGCCGTGTGAATGCACCAGCACGGCTGGCACTGCGGCGGGTTCAATATCGCGTTGCTGGAAGGTTTCGATGATCACATGGCCGGTCTCCAGCTCGTAATCTTGTGCGATTTCTGCTTCGGTCATCAGGCGGGTGCAGGGAATGTCGCCATAGAAATAGTCAGCATGGGTGGTACCCCACGATGGCAGATCTTGCCCCGCCTGCGACCAGATGGTGGCGTGACGTGAATGAGTATGCACGATGCCGCCAATGGTCGGAAAGGCACGATATAACGCCAGATGGGTTTGCGTGTCAGATGAGGGTTTCTTTTTGCCTTCGACGACAGCGCCAGTTTGCAGATCAACTACCACCATGTCCTCGACGGTCATGTCGTCATATTCCACGCCTGAGGGCTTGATCACGACCAGCCCCGACTCTCGGTCGACGGCGCTGACGTTACCCCATGTAAAGGTCACTAACCCATAACGTGGCAGTGCCAGATTAGCCTTCAGAACCTGCTGTTTCAGATCGTCTAACATTGGAATCCCCCCTCTTTCATTTTGGCTTCCATCCACTGGCGTGCATGAATGATTTCGCTGACTGGCTCGGCCGATTTTTCTGTCCACATTTCAATGAGGAAGGCGCCACGGTAGTTGAGCTTGTCGAGTGTTTTAAACACGTTGACGAAATCAACGCAGCCTTCGCCAAACGGCACATCGCGGAACTGACCAGGTTTGGAGTCGGTCACGGCATAGGTATCTTTCAGATGAATGGCGGCAATGCGATCGATGCCCAGCGCCAGTTCGGCTGGCACGTCATTGCCCCATGCGCTAAGGTTGCCAACATCGGGATACACGCTGAACCATGGCGACGAGATTTGTGCTTCAAGCTCTTTCCACTTGGTGATGGAGTTCATGTAGTCGGTGTCCATGATTTCGACCGCCAGCATCACTTGCGCGGCGGCGGCACGTTCTACCGCCCATTTCATACCGTCGATAAAACGCTGGTGCGTTTCGGCATCTTGCGCTTCGTAATAGACATCGTAGCCAGCCAGTTGAATGGTACGAATACCCAGATCACGGGCCAGTGCGATGGCATCTTCCATGATCTCTTTGGCGCGTAATTGAATGGTTTCGTCGCGGCTGCCAAACGGAAAACGACGGTGCGCCGACAAACACATGGATGGGATAGCAATGCCGCTTTCCAGCATGGCACTGACTAATGCCAGTCGCTGCTCTTTGCTCCATTTCAGCCGCGACAAGCGCTCGTCAGTTTCATCGACTGACATTTCCACAAAGTCGAAACCACAGGCTTTGGCTATCGCAAAACGTTCCGGCCAGCTCAGGTTTTTGGCCAGCGCTTTTTCATAAATACCTAATGGGTGTTTACGCATGCTGGTCTCCCCATAATGCGTCGATGGCTGAGTGGAAAGCGTTCGCGGCAGCAGCAGGGTCTGCGGCCTGTGCTAAGGCCCGACCGACAATAAAGGCGCGCACAGTTATATCGCGGAACAGCGGCAAGTCCTCCGGCACAATGCCGCCGGTGATTGAGAGTTCGAGGCCGATATCGGAGAGTTGTTTCATCAAATCGAGATCAGCTTTGCCCCAGCTTTGGCCGCTGGCTTGTGCATCGCGGCCACGATGGTAGATGGCTTGTTTGATGCCGAGTTGATGCCAGGCACGGGCGTCGTCGAGCGTCCAGTTACCAAATAGTTCGATTTGAATTTCGCCGCCGCGGGCTTGTGCTACTTCATGGGCTTTTGCCATGGTGGCAAGCGGGGCGGCGCAGATCACCGTCATCCAATCCGCACCGGCATTGAATGCTTCGGTCGCCAATGTTTCACCGGCATCGGCGACTTTCAGGTCGGCAACCAGTGTGTGATCAGGGTATAACGCACGCAGTTCACGCACAGCCTTCATCCCTTCTGACACACAAAGGATGGTGCCCGACTCAATGATGTCGATGTAAGGATGCAGTATTTTGACCGTTTGCAGCGCTGATTCGAGATTGGTGTGATCCAGCGCCAGCTGTAGTTGAGGCTTTGCCATGATGCTCGTTCCTACAATAAAGTGATTTCAGAAATGGTTTGGAATTCCGCCAGCTTGCTCACCAGCTGCTGGTAATTAGCTAATTTTTTCTGATAAGCCCGATAGGCGTTGGCATCAGGCTTGATAAGGGTTTGTTCCGGGTTAAAGGTTTTCAGCGCGGCCACAAAATCAGCGTGCGCACCACCTCCGACCATCGCGGCAAATGCCGCGCCCAAGCAGCCGGTCTCTTCGATTTTGGGCAGCTCAATGGCAAAGCCACTGACATCGGCAAACATCTGCATCCAGACGTTGGAGCGTGCCGGGCCACCAGTCAGGCGTAAGGTTTTGGCGTGCGGAAAGCGTTTTTTCAAAAAATTCAGGTGTGTCATGTGGCTAAACACCACACCTTCATAAATCGCCTGCAGTAAGTGTTTTTTCTCATGCAGCGCTTGCAGGCCATAGAAGCCCGCCGTCATGCCAGAGCCGGCATTCGAGCCATATAAAAAGGGAATGAAATAGAGGTCGCTACTTGCTTTGGCTAGGCTGGCAACATCGTCGTTGATCGACTGATAGTCGGTGATGCCCCATTGTTTAATAAACCATTCCAGATTACCGGCAGACGTTGGGCTGGCAGCATGCACGATATATTTGCCTGCTTTGGCGTAGCGGCCATATACAAAGGCATCGGCCTGGCGATAATCGATGTGATCGGTGACACCACTGGTCACAGACCAAGTGCCCATCACGGCATTCAGCGTCTCTTCATCGTTTAAGCCGGCACACAGTGCGGTTGACACCACATCGAACAACCCGCCGTATACCGGTGTGCCCGCCAGCAAACCGGTTTTTTTCGCGGCTTGTGCGGTTATACGGCCCGCCAACTGTGCTGAACCAATCACAGGTGGCAACGCGGCACGGATATCGCCGATGCCCTGCATGGCGAGCAGCTCATCGTGGTAGTCGCCATGTTCCATGTGATAGAGATTTGATTCCGAGATATTGGTCTCTTCGCAGGCCAACTCGCCCGTCAGACAAAAACGCAGATAGTCGTGCACCATCAACACAGCACCGATCTGCGCGTAACGTTCCGGCTGCTGATCTTTCACCCAGCGCAGCAGCGTGGCGGGATGGCCAGTCCAGAGCGTTTGTCGAGTGAGCGGATAAAGGCGTGCCGGCAGGTCGTCTTTCTGCCATTGGCGTACTTGCTGCAAAGCACGCTGATCGGAAGAGAGAATCCCCATACCCAGTGGTTGCTGTTTTTTATCCAGTAAAAACAGGCCTTTGCCTTGGGCGGAAATGGCAATACCAGCAATTGAAGCGGCAGGCAGTGCTGTTTTCACCAAGACATCATGGATGACATCGCTGCAGGCAGACCAGAGGGCTGCCATATCGCGTTCAGCCCAACCGGGTTGGCTGTTCTGCACGGTTAAACTCCGGCGACAGACACCAACTTCACGCCCGCTGGCATCATAAATGCCCGCTTTCAGCACCGTGCCGCCACAATCGATACCTAACCAGTGATCCATGATGACTCCGTGTTTGCGTTATTGGTTGAAGATGTCGACCGGAATTTTGACGACCACTTTGCGGATCGTTTCCGACTGCGCCAATTGAATACCGGGGCGGTGAATGTCGTTCGGGAAATAGACGGTGTATTGGCCGGGCGTCAGGCTGATAAACGATTCGTTGGCACAAGGGGCGTAAAACAGAATGTCGTTATCCGCCAGTCGATCTTTAGTTACCGTGTTGGTGCCGTTATCCGCCACAAACGCTTGTGATTCATGGCCGCGACATAAGAAATGCACGTCGATGTTGCGATGGTGAATTTCCGGTGCAACCAGCTCATTGGGCTGGGTGTCGATATCCATTACATTGGCAATAATGTCGTTACCTAACGGGTATTTCCCCGCGGCTAACGCAAGAAAATCGGTTTCGCGCAGATAAGCCAGCACGCGTTGTAACGTGGCGGAATAAAACTCATCTGACGTATGTTGAATGTGCCCTGCAAACATATTTTTTGCTCCGTAACAGAGCGCCCAGCGATGCACTGGGCGCTATCAGCTATAAGGCTTTGATGCGCGCCCAGACGCTGTCATCCACAGGGATGCCATCGCGTTGGTTGTCGATTTTGTATTGTTTAAACTCGTGACCCGGCAGACGGATCGGGTTCTTCGGATCTTGCGGAATGCCGCCACGCACGTAATCAATAATGGTTTTCAGTTTTTCGTCACGGGTTTGACCGTCGACCATCTTGTTCACATCAATCGCGATGAAGATTTGTGAGACGCAGGTTTCATCGGTTTGCGTTTCGGTTACTTCAGCCACTGACAGACCGCCAGACAACAGGGTGGCGATCATGTCGAGCACGATCGACAAGCCTGAGCCTTTCCAGTAACCCATCGGCAGAATGCGACGGTTTTGTTCAATGGTTGCCGGATCTTTGGTCAGGTTGCCGTCATCATCGAAACCACCATCAACCGGTAGCTGACGACCAGCCAGACGGTTTACTTCCAACATGCCGTAAGAGAACATCGACATCGACATATCAATCATGGTGACCGGGTCACCAGGAATAGCGATGATCAGTGGGTTGGTGCCGATGCGGCAATCTTTCGCCCCCCAAGGCGGCATCACCGCAATGGAGTTCGACCAGCAAATACCGACATACCCTTTTTCAGCGGCCTGGTTGCCATAGCCACCGCCGCGCATCCAATGGTTGGCATTACGCAGTGCGACCAAGCCGATGCCGAATTCGTCCGCCAGTTCCATGGCGCGATCCATCATTTTTTTCGCGGTCAGGTTGCCGATCGATTTCTGAGCATCCCACTGTTCCATCGCGCCTAACGCCAGCAGACGTTTTGGTTCGGCATTCGGGATCACATCGCCTTGTTCCAACTGCTGAATAAAGCGTGGGAAACGATTAACGCCGTGAGAATACACGCCCGTTTCTGTGGTGCTGGCAAACAGCTCGGCACACTCATCTGCCACGGTCGGAGAGACATCTCTCGCCAACAGAATGCGTTCAAATTCTGCTTTTAATTCTGCAAAGCTTACTTTCATTACATAACTCCTGTTTCAGCAGATGCAAACTGCATGATTCCACATGATGAAATTGCGTTTTATCAACTTTCCTGAGGGCGCAATTTCTCACCACCGGGACAAAATCCCGATGTGGTTACTGGTTGTGTTATTTCATCCGCAACTTATGCTGCGGCAGAGCTGAACTAGAACGAGCGCTGGATACCTTGCGTAGCCAGTTTGATCCGATAAAGCGATGTGGTTGCTGTGATGTAAAGTTCATCGGCAGACGAACCACCAAACGTACAATTCGAAACGCGTTCAGGAACGGCTATTTTTCCTAACAGCTGACCTTCGGCGGAAAAAATCAGTACCCCATCTTCGCAACTGCAAAACACATTGCCGTGTTTATCGACGCAAAAACCATCAGGGATGCCCGGTGCGACTTCGGCCAAACGGTGTGAAAAAACAGCCGTAACCCCGTCAATGCGATAGGCGCGTAACTCGCGGCGACCCTGTTGCGGAAAATCAACCACCGACATGTCAGCAACATATAACCAGTTTTCATCCGGCGAAAAAGCCAAGCCGTTCGGACGCTGGGTATCGCTGATCACTATCGTGGTTTGCCCACTTTTCGGGTCGAAACAGTAAACATAACAACCTATCACCTGACTTTCGGACTTGTAGCCTTCTTCGTTGCTGACGATGCCGTAAGGAGGATCGGTGAACCAGATCGTACCGTCTGCGCGCACGACAACATCGTTAGGGGAATTGAAGCGTTTGCCTTCAATACGATCCACTAACAGGTGGCGTTGCCCGTCCAGTTCAGTCCGGCTAATGCCGCGGCGACCATGCTCACAGGTCACTAAACGACCTTGTGCATCTACAGCGTTGCCATTGGCGTAATCTGATTCGGCGCGAAACACAGAGACACCCTGTGACTCGCTCCAGCGGAACATCCGATTACCTTTCACGTCACTGAAAATGACACATGCCTGATGCTCGATCCACGCCGGACCTTCTGCCCATATCGCGGGGGAACACAGTTTTTCCAGTGTTTGTCCGGCCAGGAAAATTTGAGTATCAACGTTGCACATATCGCTTCGAACTCCTTCGTTAATCGTCAACCGAAACAGACTATTTCACGCCCCAAATGGCTTTGTAGTGGCTTTGATAATCATTGCCTGGGTCGAACTCGTTATTCTTACCACCATCGGCATCGATGTTATCTTTGGTCACTAAATGCGCTGGGGTAACGTAACCTGATGGCGGTTGATGAGCGAACGCGCGGTTGAATTCATCCAGCAATTGCCAACCGTGCAGTTTCAAAGGTTCTGGTACTGTTGCAACCTGGCTTTTTTGTGAACGCACACGTTGGTACGCGGTCACAGAACCATCACCGGCGGAGATATTAAACGGTGCTGCTGCGCCACCTTTACCCGCGGTCTGCAATGCCGGCGCCATAAAGTCGAAATACAGGTCATTGATAGCCAAGGAGTATTGGAAGTCATCACCGTATTTCTGCAACAAGCTGAAGGTCATGCTCGGCATACGGTTTGAGGTATCCGCCAGTGGAGTGTCGATAAATTCGACCACCTTACAGCCGGTACATTTACTGATAACGTCTTTCATCATGTTGGCTTTGTCCAACGCGATTTGGTACAGCGAGTCAGTGAAAATCAAGACCTTGGCTTTACCTTCGGATTTAGCCACAGCATACAGTGCTGCTGTTTTGGCAACTTCCATCGAGTCAGAGGTGACGTTATAGAAGATGTTGTAATCTTTCATCTGGCCAGGAATTGGAGTCGCATGCCATGCTGTCAGCACGATGCCCTCTTTGGCCGCTTTCTTCAGCAAAATCTTCGCCACGTTCGGGTTCCAGCCACCGATCACGATACCGTCCGGTTTCTGGGCAATGGCTTGATTCAATGCTGCCAGTTGGTCTTTCACTGAGCCGGCACCATCCAGCACGTCCAGTTTCCAGCCAGCCACTTTCGCGGCACCTTCCAAACCTTGTTTTACCCCTAACACACCGCCGTTTTTCATGTCAGAGGCGATGAAGATGATTTTCTTGTTCGCTTGCAAGGTTGGGCCAGTTGTTGGGCCGTCCCACTTGGTTACCGGCGCCGTAGCACGTTCGATAACCTGTTTCGCATCCGTCAGCAGATCTTGTGCTGACGCCCATTGGCTGGTCATAAACAGGCCAGCGGCCAGAAAAGCAGAGACGATTTTGTTGCATTTCATTGTTCTGATCCTTACGTGGTGTGGGAGGTAATTTTAGTGTGTTGCGTTAGTAGCTGGTTGCGCTGGCACTGGGCGTTGTACCGCCTTTTTGTTCAGCATCCGACGGCGTTGGGCATAACCCGCCAGCGTGATGGAGAACAGCAGTGTTGCACCGTTAAACAGGGGTTCAACCCAGAAAGCGCCACCGAACTGCTGGATACCCGCGATGCCAATGGCAAGGATAGCGATACCCACGATAGTGCCCCACACGTTGACCCGGCCCGGACGAATAGTCGTACTACCCAGGAATGCACCAACCAGCGCAGGTAACAGGTAATCCATACCGACGCTGGCCTGACCGACACCTTGTTCCGCGGCGATAATCACGCCGGTAAAACCAGTCAGTAAACTTGAAGCAATGAACGCACCGATGGTATAGCGATTAACTGAAATACCATTCAATGTTGCCGCAGCCGGATTACCACCGACAGCGTACATACAGCGGCCAATTGGGGTGTGTTCAGTGACTAACCACAACACCACCGCAGCCAGAATCACATAGAACGCAACCACTGGAATGCCGAATAACTCAGTATGGTGCAGCGCGACAAAGGCATCGGGTAAGTCACCGACGATTTGACGGCCACCGGAGTGCCACAGCGCCACGGCATACAGCACGGTGCCAGAACCAAGCGTGGCAACGAAACTGTCGATATCGGCTAATGCGACCAAGATCCCGTTCAGCAGGCCATACACCGCCGACAGCCCCAACACGATGACCATCGCCATCTGCCAAGAGAAGCCATATTCCACTTGTAGGGTGATCGCGAGGATGTGCCACAACACGATGCCAAAACCGACATTTAAGTCGATTTTGCCGACAATCATCGGAATGGTAGCGGCCAGTGCTAACAGGGCGATTTTCGACTTACTGGCTAAGATCGCCTGCAGTGTCAACATGGAGGCGAAAGAGGGGGTGGTCAGTGAGAAGATCAGGGCTAATAGCACGCAGATCACGAGTAAGCCATAACGGGTGAATATCTGCATGATCCATGCAGAGACACCGTGCTGACTGAGAGAGACACGCTCTTCCAGTGCTGTAGACTTAACTGAGGTTTTGCTGGACATAAAACTCTCCTAAAGTATTGAGTAGGGCAATACAACGTCTACATTTGCCCGATGATTTTATTTTCCCGAGTGGTTAAAAATCTAAGCTGCGGCGGCTCTTCCTGACGCTAACTCAAGCAGGTTCGCGAAAGAGACATCCTGATTACGCAACTCACCAACAATTTGACCGCGGTTAAATACCAGTGCGCGGTTACAGATATGGGCCACCTCTTCCAAGTCATTGGTGATCAGCAGCACTGCAACACCTTGTGACAACGCCACGTTCAGCAGATCGTAAATTTCTGCACGTGCGCCGACGTCTACACCCGCGGTTGGGTCTTCCAAAATTAGTAACGGAGCTTGCAGTTGTAACCAGCGCGCCATGACCACTTTTTGCTGGTTGCCGCCCGATAAGGCGCTGACATCAATGTTGATATCCATTGGGCGGACATCAAATTGCTTCACTTTTTCCCAGCACAGTGGTGATTCAGAGTGCTCGTCATAAATCGATACTGGCTTGCAGCCACAGGCGCAAGGGTTCAGGAACAGGTTTTCGCGTACCGTCATCGACATGACCAAACTTTCGCCAATGCGATCGCCAGCCACAAACGAGACTCCGGCACTCATCGCTTCGCTCGGCGTAGTCGCGGTAAACGGTTTGCCACACAGGGTGATTTGTCCGCGTTCAGATTGACGCTGGGCAAACAGCAACCGACCGATCTCTTCCTGACCGGCACCGCGTAACCCGGCCAGTGCCAGCATTTCACCAGGTTGTACATTGAAGGTCACGGGACCGGTATCACCGACCGTCACACCTTTCAAGCTCAACACCGGCTGCATAGCGGCTACAGGCAATGGGCGGCGCTGATCTTCACGGATCGCTTCACCCACAATCAGCTCAACTAAGCCGCGCAGGGTATAGTTTTTGATCGAGCCACCACCGGCATAACAGCCATCACGCATGACACAGACGCTGTCAGCGATTTCCATTACTTCATCCAAACGGTGTGTGACGTAAATCATGCCGACACCGCGATTACGCAGCAGATTCATGATGCGGAACAGATGACGAACGTCATCGGCAGGCAGTGATGCGGTAGGTTCGTCTAACACTAAAACAGAAGCATCGACCGCGACGGCTCGTGCAATGGCTAACAGTGATTTTTCGGTGCGGGAGAGTTCAAACACGCGTGAGTCGGGATCGAGCGCGATGCTGACATCGGCTAATGCGTTGGCGGCTTGTTGACGGGTTGCTTGCCAATCAATCATGCCGAAACGGCGCGGAAAACCCATCACCATGGCAATGTTTTCTGCCACCGTCATCCAGTCAACCAAACCTAAATCTTGATGGATAAATGCAATCGGCTGTTCATTGCCTTTGCGAATGCTGGCAGCAGAAGCAATGCTTTTGCCTTGAAACAGGATGTCGCCGCCATCGCGGGCATGCACCCCGGCCAACACTTTAATTAACGTTGATTTACCGGCACCGTTTTCACCTCACAACGCGACGACTTCGCCGGGTTTTATCTCGAGGCTGACATTGTTCACGGCAGCGGTGCTACCAAATATCTTGACGATATTTTTCATCGCTAATGCAGGTTGCTCTTCTGTAAATGTGTCCATCATGACCAGGTTCCTTTAGGGGGCGACATGAATAATCAAAGAACAGTAATTAAGGTTTAAATTTC
>CAIZDF010000302.1 GCA_903931645.1 uncultured Tolumonas sp. | reverse complement strand
TGAATAAGCTGATGGAACTGGATTATCGCTGACAGTCGTTGACGTTCTTAGTGGCGCTTGATGTTGCTCTGGCTGCGTTGTAACTGGGTTTGTTGCAACAGCTTCTGAAGGTAACTCAGCGACAATAGTTGGTTCGGCTATGTCTGGTTGCGCAGTTTTTTCTATTGGCACAGATATATTGGCTGGTTCAACGGTTGCTTTATCGAGCTGTTGACGCAGTTGCATGCAGGCACTTTTTACCGCCAGAGAAGGAATTTCTGGTGTGCCGCTGGCTAAAATAGCATCGATGATATCAACGGCTTCATGTAATAAATTCAATAAAGACTGGGAGATAGCAATATCTCCCTGCCGCAGGCGCGATAGTAAACTTTCCAGCGATTGGCACAGATATTCAATAAGCTGCAGATTCACAATGCGTGCGCCGCCCTTCAGACTATGCGCACAACGAAAGATAATCTCTAGTTGCCCAGCCGGAGACTGGTTCTGTTCCAGCGCGCTCAGGGCGTGGTTTATCGAGGCGACATGTTCTCCCGCCTCAATCAGAAACGTTTCCAGTAACCGGGCTCGCAGCTCTTGATCCATGCTTTCCATCAGCTCACCTTAAAGCGTTCGATCAGACTCCACAGCTTGCTACTCATCTGGTTCAATGAGCTGGTGGCATCTTCCGCTTGTCGCATACTGATCACAATCTGGTCACTGGCGCTGCGGATATTATCCATCGCGATGGCAACCTGATTGATACCCGCAACTTGTTCGTTAGTAGAAGCCAGGATCTGCGCGGCAGCTTGCACGGTGCCACCAGCACCTTGCCCGATCACCTGAATGGCATTATCAGTTTCAGCTGATTGCAACACGCTGACCTCGACGGTTTTGCCGCCCTGTTCGGTTGCCATGACCGCGGAGCTGATCGCTTTTTGAATATCATTCAGAATACGGCGGATCTGCTCGGTGGATTCTTTCGATTGCTCGGCCAGACTACGGACTTCCTGTGCCACAACGGCAAAACCTTTACCGTGTTCACCGGCTTTGGCTGCTTCGATAGAGGCGTTAACCGCGAGCAGATTTGACTGGCTGGCCAGATCGCCAACCGAGGAGATGATCTCGCCAATCGCCATACTCTGTTCACTTAACCGCACAATACTTTCAGCAATGAAATTCATCTGTTCACGGATCTTGTTCATGCCGGTGAGTGTTTCATTAACACTCTTTTGCCCGTTTTGCGTCATCTGAGCGGTGCTGCGCGCTGATTCCGATACAAATGCAGATTTTTGGTTTACCTGATTGGCGGTGACTTTTATCTCTTCCAATGTAGTGGAAGTTTCACTGACGGCGGCAGCTGTTTCGGTGGAGCTGGCGGCCAGTTGCGATGTCAGAGCGGCGATTTGTGCGGAAGAGCCACTCATCTGTTTGGCGGCATCTTTCACTTCTGCAATCATTTTGCGGAAATTAGCTGTCATGGCGGCAAAGGAGTGTCCCAACGCATCTTTTTCCGATAATGGCGTGCTATCAACAGATAAGTCATTATCAGCAAGGGAGCGGGCAATATTTGACATTCGTTGCAGGTAATCATTCATCTGCTCGAATGCTTCTGACAAGATGCCAATTTCGTCACTGCGTTTTGTTATGGATGTTGAACGTTGGGATAAATCACCTTTGGAGATCCGGTTTGCAGTATCTGTTAACTCATGTAGCGGGTTACTAATACTACGAACCAGAAAGACGGCGGCGGCCGCCATGATGCTAACGGTTAATAGCGTACCCCATAAGATGAATGCTTGCGCAAACTGATTACTGGCGGTGAGTTCAGTGGCTCGTTGTTGTGCTAAATGGCGTTCCAATGTATCTATCGCATCACGGTTTTGTGACACTTTTTTCATCAACTCAATACCGACACCGTCTTTGATCAGCTTGACGTATTCATCCAAGGTATGTTTGTCATACATGGTGATACCCATGTCCAGGCTGCTGAGACGCGAATTCAGCATATCTTCCAGTTCATTCGTCAACCGTGCTGATTCTTCATTGGATGCCAGTTCACGCAGATGGCTGAGTGCCGTGCGGGTTTTATCGACTGACTCACGGTACAGCTGCAGATAAGCAGGGCTGCCGCTAAGTAAATAAGATCGTTGGGCTGATTCAGCAGAAAATAAATTCGGTGCAATCGCATTATTAGCGTCAATTACGCTGAAAGTCCGCGATAGCGCAGTTGAGTTTTCGATCACCCGGCCAATGTTGTTATATGTAACGACACCCATGATGCCCAGTGCTGCCAGCATCAGACTGCCTAACAGTGCCAGTTTTTTACCAATCGTCCATTTCATGGAGTCATTCCTCTTAATTATTTTTAGTTAATTTCTTCATCAACACACAATGCCGGATCATTCAGCAATAATTGTGCATCCAATAATATTTGACGATCAGGTGTTAACCCACGCAGGTAGCGCTGTGCTTGGTCACTGAGCGTTGGTAATTCATCCTGAATTTTGGACAACGGCAGTTGGGCGACGCCACTGATTTGTTCCACCAGCAAACCGAATTCCATACTGTCATTACTGAGGATAATGACCTGTTGCATCGGTGCTTGTCCGGCAGAGGCTAAGCCGAGCAGCCTGTCCAGATGCAATAAAGAAAGAATGCGACCACGCAGATTCATGATGCCAGCAACAAAAACAGGTACACAGGGCAGGGGCGTAACATGGTTCACGGGAACAATCTCCCGAATGTAACGTGATTCGAATGCATAGTGTTCACCGTGTAATTCAAAACGGGTGATATCAATGCATTCGTGTTCATCCTGCTGATAGGCCGGTGCGCTGGCGAGTTGCCGGGCCCGATCCTGTAATATCTTTTGTTTTTCTTCCGGGGATAACAGGTTCATCTATTTACCCTTCCACGCGTAATTGCATTAAAAGTTCGCGCAACTGACCAGCAGACAGCCCCTCTGAATGGGGAATAAGGCTGTCGTCTTCATGCATGCTGAGAATTCGGAATGCATTATCAAAATGTCGCTGTGCTTCGCGGCGATGGCCTTGCTGTTGCTCCAGATTAGCCAGGGTATAAATGGCCATGATCATATCCGGCTGCAGATATAACACACGCCGTAATGCTTCTCTGGCCTGTGTCTGTTGGTTGAGTTCCTGCAATATCATGGCGTGCAGATAATGCCCTGGCGCATTGAGTTTTTGTTCGGATAACGCGGCCTGACATAGTGCACAGGCTTCATTCAATAAGCCTTGATTAGCCAATGTTTGTGCTTGTTTTAATAGCTCCGCACTA
>CAIZDF010000301.1 GCA_903931645.1 uncultured Tolumonas sp. | reverse complement strand
GTTATATTTTTGATTAAAATGGCGTAGTCGCTACTGGATAAACGATAAACATATTCAGTAGAAAATCGATGTCCAACATATTGCACAATTTCAGCAATAGCCTGTAGGTACTGATCTCCGGCTACACGACCTCGTTGGTGGTTAATGCTGGTTAATTCGGTTGAACGAATAAGGCACAGACATGCTTGCTCAGAGGGATTTCCTGCTGCAAAAATTCAGTTAAATGTTTACGGAATGCGCTGCGGTTTTGCAGGCTGGTCAAATTATCTTGTAAAGCCCGGTGTTCCAGTTCTGAATTAAGGTTCTTTATTTTGTTGATATCTTGCTGCAGAGAATCATGATGGCGTTGAATAACAGAAGCAAGAAGTGGGAAAATCTTAGGTACAGGTTGATTTTCAAGGAGTAACGATGCTGTTTTTGATTCAGCTTTTTTCAATAAAGACTGCCCGAACCAATGCAGAGTTAATAGTGATAGTATCAATAATCCGTTAGATATCAGTATTAGGCTACTAACTGCATAATCAGCAAATGAATAGTAAATAACGACTGTATTAATGGCGACGGTTAGCAGCAAAATGATGGCTAAGGATAGCCACTGCTTTTGATAGATACTTTGTTCTTTCATCCATGGCTCCTCGTTTATTATTTCTACTTCTTTGTCCTATCCTTATAGCATAAAACATAAACAATTCTTTTCTGCTAGCTGACAACATTACTTAGAAAAAAACTCACTTTTTACTGATACGGGTGTGCTCTGAGTAACAAAATCGAAGAATTATCAGCAATAAACGTAGATTCGTGATCTCTCGAATGGAACTTGTTTCATTTAGGGAACATTATGGTTTCGTTGCAATGGATTGATAATGAACGAGCTCGCTCCATTTGGCAACCAAACGTGTCTTTTAGTTGTTATCACGGGAGGTTTTTATGGTTTCAGTAGATCCGCAGGGCATGACTCAGGCCAGAGAAGCAATCAACCAAACTCTGGCATTGGTTCTGGCGGGAGGAAGAGGCAGTCGGTTGAAGCAACTGACTGATAATAGAGCAAAACCAGCGGTACATTTCGGTGGCAAATTCCGAATTATTGATTTCGCACTCTCTAATTGTATTAACTCAGGTATCACCCGCGTAGGCGTGGTTACACAATATAAATCCCACAGTCTTCTTCGTCATATTCAGGCTGGTTGGTCTTTCCTGCGTTATCAAATGAATGAATTTATCGATTTGCTTCCAGCACAACAGCGTTTGGATGAAGTGAATTGGTATCGTGGTACTGCTGATGCAGTCTATCAAAACGTAGATATTATCCGCGATTACACTCCTAAGTATGTGTTAGTACTAGCTGGCGACCATGTTTATAAAATGGATTATGCGAGCATGTTGCTGGATCATGTGCGACTAGGCGCTAAAGTGACGGTAGCATGTATCGAAGTGCCTAAACATGAAGCTACTGCTTTTGGTGTAATGGATATTGATGAAAATCGCCAAATTACTCAGTTTGTAGAGAAACCGGCTGATCCGCCAACTGTACCGGGTAATCCTGAAGTTTCTCTGGCATCGATGGGCGTATATGTCTTTGACGCAGACTACCTGTATCAGTTACTCGAAGAAGATCAGCAAGACGATGCCTCTCGTCGTGATTTCGGTATGGACATTATTCCGAAAGTAGTTAAACAAGGCATCGCTTATGCCCATCCATTCAGCATGTCTTGTGTCGGTTGTAAAGATCATGAAGATAAGGAAAGTCAGTGCTACTGGCGTGATGTCGGAACAGTAGACTCTTTCTGGGAAGCTAATATGGATCTGGCTTCTGTCGTACCAGAACTGGATTTGTATGATGAAAGCTGGCCGATTTGGACTAACCAACGTCAGTTACCGCCAGCAAAATTTGTGCAGGACTTTAATGGTCAATCAGGTAGTACTTTAAACTCAGTGCTTTCCGGTGGTTGTATCGTCAGCGGATCGATTATTCACAACTCTGTATTGTTCTCAGGTGTACGGGTGCATTCTGGTTGTACATTAGATGGCGCGGTCATATTTCCAGATGTAGTGATCGGTCGAGGTAGTCGTTTACGCAAAGTGATCATTGATAAACATTGCAATATTCCACCAGGAACTATTATTGGGGAAAACCCAGCGGAAGATGCAAGACGTTTCCACCGTAGTGAAAATGGCGTAGTACTAGTAACTCGCTCAATGTTTGATAAGTTAAAAGAGTAAGATTTTCTTAATGATTTAAAGGCTGCTTATGCAGCCTTTTTTATGCGGCACAATTTGATTATTGCTGAGTAGAGACCCAATGTTGGAATGCTTTACGTGCTTGCGGATCTGCTCGGTTATACCAGTATTTTAACATTTCCAGCGATTGAAGATTCTTATCGCCTGAAACTGCATCTTTTATATTAACCGGTCTGTTTTTTCCATTTACAGAGACTGAACCATCATCGTTGAGTATTGGTTGTTGGAATGCTTTGCCCAACGCGAGTAATTCTTCTTGGTAATCACGGCCAATTTGCAGGCC
>CAIZDF010000300.1 GCA_903931645.1 uncultured Tolumonas sp. | reverse complement strand
GAGGAAATACTGACATCAGGATAAAACTGCGCTTTGGCAATGCCGATCCGTTTGGCAGCAGACTCAGCGCGCCAGCGTGATGCGGTTACATCCGGACGATGGCCTAACAGACCAATACCCGCCTCTTTCGGCAAGCCAAACGTTTGTTGTAGTTTGACGTTCGGACGTGAAATCGTGATACCACGATCCGGGCCTTTGCCTAACAACGCGGCCAATGCATTTTTCTGCAAAGCGATAGATTCGTCGATATTCAGTAATTCGGCTTCTGCATTGGCAGACAACGCTTCTGCCTGACGAACCGCGCCTCGAGTTTCCAGCCCATTACTAAAGCGTTGTTGCAGTAACGAGACTGTTTTTTTACGAATATCTAAGGCGGTAACAGCCGTATCTCTGTTGGCATATAAACGGGCCAGCTCGGCATAACTCTGCACTAATGAGGTTGAAAGCATTAAATTTGCAGCAGCACTTTCAGCCTGCGCAGCGGCAAAATCAGAAGTTGCCGCGGCAACGGCAGCTTTGTTTTTACCCCAAAAATCGAAGTCGTAACTAAAATTCAGCGTGGCAGAACCGTAATCATTCCAGTTTTGCGGTGGCGCATACGCCTGATATTGATAACTGACCTTGGTTTCCGAAGCCGATAACGCCATACCAGCCTGAATATAGCGGGATGCGCCAGCTTGTTGCGCCATCCCTTCCGCGCTTTGTAATCGGGCAGCAGCGGCTTTTAATGAAGGCGAATCACGGATGGCTTCATCTACCATCTCATTCAACTGAGTGTCGTTATATCTCACCCACCATTTGTTCTCTGGCCAGCTAATCTTGTTATTCACATCAAATGTTGCGGTTGATGCATAACCAGAAGCTGGCTTAGTTACTGATAAATTTTGGTCCGGAGCATGAGCACAAGCACTCAACACCAGAACACTGATGGGTAGCAAAGAAAACTGACGCCAATTTTCTACTCTGAGTAATCGTGAAGCGTGTTGTATTTTCACTCTGGAACCTCATAACTAAACCGTACAGTACAGTTATATCCTTGACAGCACGCCTCCGTCAAGTAAAACTAAACAGGTAAGTTCATTATTGGTAACCAGGTATGCGCGTTAAAAGTGAAGCCCGCCGACAGGCGATCGTGGATGTAGCAAAAGAAGCGTTCAGCAAACAAGGTTTTGAAAATACATCTATGTCAGAAATTGCCAGTCGGGTCGGCGGTTCCAAAGCAACGCTGTATAACTACTTCAGCTCTAAAGAAGAGATCTTTGCCGCTGTCATGGAATCATCGGCCACAGAACAAATCGCCGGCGCGTTTAAGCTCTTAGAGGAAGAAAACGACATTCGTTCTACCCTGCTGAATTTTGGTCTGCATTATCTCAGCTCTATACTTGCGCCCGATATTATGGCGATCCGTAAGATGGCGATTAACGAAGCTGATCGATCAGATATTGGCCGCCATTTCTATGAAAACGGGCCGAAAAAAGGCTGGTTACTGGTGAGCAACTATCTGCAACAACAAATTGAACAACAACGGCTTATAACCTGTGATGCCGGTATTTGTGCCATGCATTTAAAAGCATTAATAGAAGCCGAGGTCGTAGAGCCTTATGCGCTTGGCGTATTAACCGAAGTGGATGAACAACTGCTCATCGCCGTCGTAGAACGTGCTATCACTGTTTTTCTTAAAGCGTATCAAGCATAAATTTAAGATCGTGTTTGAATACATGAAGATCATCGCAGCAGTGTTCTAATATTATAAAGTGAGTGCAGATGACAGGAGATCTCTCATGCAATTTCCGTTAAACAAAAAATGGCCACTTTTCTTGTGTATTGCCTTCTTTATTGCTTCAGGCCCTGCGTTTGCCGATAAGCCGGACTGGAATGACAAGAAAATGGATAATCCATTGGAATGGCGCAAGAATAAGAACAAACAACACAACGATAGAATTGAAAGAGGCATCGATCGCGAGCAAATGCGTGGCGATGAAAGATCAGTAAATATATATTTTAATACCCGCCATCGTGATGTCGTGCGTCGTTATTATGACGACAGTTTTCATTCAGACCGCTGTCCTCCTGGCTTAGCTAAAAAGCACAACGGCTGTCTGCCACCCGGGATCGCCAAGAAATGGCATGTAGGCCGCCCATTACCTCAGGATGTGACCTATTATGATTTGCCACCACAACTTGTCATTAGCCTTGGTGTACCCCCCGCAGGGCAAAAATATGTCCGCGTCGCAGGCGATATTCTGTTGATCACCGTGGGAACCAGTATGGTTCTCGATGCAATACAAGATCTGAATCATTAGTAAAAACAAAGCCCGCATTAGCTATCATGCGGGCTTTTTATTTCTATCGTGCGGTTATCCGATCCACGTCATTTTTTCTTTTTGGGGATCGGTTTAATTGTTAGCGTCGCCCCTACTGACGCCACCATAATCGCGAACAAGCCACCCCATTGTTGCAACGTCAGATGCTCCTGCAAAATGATCAAACCGGAGAGCGCCCCAACCGCAGGTTCTAAGCTCATTAAAGTACCAAAGGTACGGGAAGGAATACGCCGTAATGCCATCATTTCCAGCGAAAATGGTAATGCGGTTGATAAGATGCCCACACCGAGCGCAATCGGCAAAATCGACAACTGGAACAATGCCAATCCATTTTGTGCGATGCCGATCGGACAAAAGAAAACTGCCGCAATCAAAGTGCCGATAGCAACGGTTGATTGGCCATTTTTGATGCCGGCTTTTTTCCCGTACACAATATACAGCGCCCAACATGCGCCGGCACTGATCGCATAAAGAGCCCCTTTCAAATTAATATCCGCGTGGTTGGCAAAAATGGGCAGTAAAACCAGCAACCCCAGCATAGCCAGAATGATCCATAGGAAATCGACCGGGCGACGGGAAGAAAAAATCGCAACCGATAACGGGCCGGTAAACTCCAGTGCAACCGCAATACCGAGTGGCAGTGTTTTGATCGATTGATAAAACAGAAAATTCATGCCGCCCAATACCACGCCATAAACCAGCATGGGTAACAAACTCCCCGGCGTCATTGGTGTGCGCCACGGCTTATAAACCAGAGTTAACACTAACGACCCAAAACCCAAACGTAATGACGTTGCCCCTTCCGCGCCAACCAACGGGAACAGTAATTTCGCCAATGAAGCTCCGCTTTGTACAGAAATCATCGCAATAATAATTAAACAAACAGGCAGCAGAACCGATGATTTATCAGACACAGAAGACATCAAAAAAACCTTAAAAAAAAGCCCGCGTAGTGCGGGCTTCTATTATTAAGGAGTTACAGCAGAATTACATGCTTTCTTTAACGCGTTGATGCAGCTCTTGTACTGAACTGACATTGGCGGTTTCATCAATCGCCATGCCCAGACAAGAAGCAAAACCGGCATTCAGTGTCGTAGTATAAGACACTTTGTGCTGCAATGCACCGCGACGCAATTGTTTAGAGTCAGCAATCGCTACACGACCTTCAACGGTGTTCACGATAAAGGTGTATTCGCCATTCTTGATGCGATCCAGAATGTGCGGACGACCTTCAGAGACTTTGTTCACCTTACGGTTAACAATGCCTGCTGCCGTCAGCGCATCAGAAGTGCCTGAGGTTGCATCCAGTTCAAAACCAGCTTTGATCAGTGCAGCTGCTAATTCCACCGCACGTTTCTTGTCACCGCCACGAACTGACAACAGTGCACGACCTGATTTTGGCAAGCCTTTACCAGTGCCCAACTGCGCTTTGGCATACGCTTCTGCGAAAGTATCGCCCACACCCATCACTTCACCAGTAGAGCGCATTTCAGGGCCAAGCAGCGGGTCAACGCCCGGGAACTTGTTGAATGGCAGCACTACTTCTTTCACAGAGAAGTAAGGTGGAATGATTTCTTTCGTGAAACCTTGCTGAGCCAGAGACTGACCGGCCATCACACGTGCCGCGATCTTAGCCAATGGCGCGCCGGTTGCTTTCGACACAAACGGTACAGTACGCGCCGCACGTGGATTCACCTCAATCAGGTAAATCACGCCATCTTTCACCGCAAACTGCACGTTCATCAGACCAATAACTTTCAGTTCCATGGCCAGTTTACGTACCTGTTCACGGATCTCAGCCAATACATCAGCCTGCAGCGAGTAAGGTGGCAATGAGCAGCCTGAGTCGCCGGAGTGGATACCACATTGTTCAATGTGTTCCATCACGCCGCCGATCACGACTTGTTCGCCGTCGCAGATTGCATCCACATCCAGCTCGATCGCATCGTCCAGGAAGTGATCCAGCAATACTGGCGATTCGTTCGATACGCTCACCGCTTC
Organism: uncultured Tolumonas sp.; assembly: GCA_903931645.1. Lineage (GTDB taxonomy): Bacteria > Pseudomonadota > Gammaproteobacteria > Enterobacterales > Aeromonadaceae > Tolumonas. Next base: position 1,492 of record CAIZDF010000300.1, on the reverse strand, counting down.
GTTGAAATAACGACGCAGGTCGATTTCGTCAGAAACGATTTCCATCGCACGGCCACCCAATACATAGGAAGGACGTACAACCAGCGGATAACCGATCTCTTTGGCTTTCTCAACCGCTTGTTCCATCGCTGTCACAGTGGTGTTCTGTGGCTGTTTCAGACCCAGACGTTCAACCGCTTGTTGGAAACGTTCACGGTCTTCGGCACGGTCGATAGAGTCAGGGCTGGTACCAATGATTGGCACACCTGCTGCTTCCAGCGCACGAGACAGCTTCAGCGGAGTTTGACCACCGTACTGCACGATCACGCCTTTTGGCTTCTCAATGCGCACGATTTCCAGCACGTCTTCCAGTGTTACTGGTTCGAAATACAGACGGTCGGATGTGTCGTAGTCGGTAGAAACGGTTTCAGGGTTACAGTTAACCATGATGGTTTCATAACCGTCTTCGCGCAGTGCCAATGCTGCATGCACACAGCAATAATCGAATTCGATACCCTGACCGATACGGTTCGGGCCACCACCTAAAACAATGATCTTGTCTTTGTTGGTTGGTGCTGCTTCACACTCTTCCTCATAGGTTGAGTACATGTAAGCAGTGTTAGTCGAGAATTCCGCCGCACAAGTGTCGACACGTTTGTAAACAGGCAGGATCTGATACTGGTAACGCAGCTCACGCACTTGCGCTTCTTTCACGTTCAGCAGCTTAGCCAAACGCGCATCCGCGAAACCTTTACGTTTCAGCTTACGCATGAAATCAGCATCGATACCTGACAGACCAGCCGCAGCAACCTGCGCTTCCAGATTCAATAACTCTTCGATCTGGATCAAGAACCATGGGTCAATCTTGGTGTCATTGAAAATGTCTTGCAGTGACATACCCGCACGGAACGCATCGGCCACATACCACAGACGATCAGCACCTGGGTTTTGCAGTTCATGGCGAATAGTTGCTTTCGCATCAGTATCATTTGCATCGATAACCGGATCAAAGCCCGTTTTGCCGGTTTCCAGACCACGCATGGCTTTTTGCAGCGACTCTTGGAAAGTACGGCCAATCGCCATGACTTCACCCACAGACTTCATCTGGGTAGTCAGACGGTCGTTAGCACCGGCAAATTTTTCGAAGTTGAAGCGCGGAACTTTGGTCACTACGTAGTCGATAGATGGTTCGAAAGACGCTGGTGTTTTACCGCCAGTAATGTCATTCATCAGCTCATCTAAGGTGTAACCAATCGCCAGCTTGGCAGCAATTTTAGCAATCGGGAAACCGGTCGCTTTAGAAGCCAGTGCAGATGAGCGAGATACACGCGGGTTCATCTCGATGATAACCATACGGCCATCTTCTGGGTTGATACCGAACTGTACGTTTGAACCACCGGTTTCAACACCGATCTCACGCAATACCGCCATCGAGGCGTTACGCATCAGCTGATATTCTTTATCAGTCAGTGTCTGAGCTGGCGCCACAGTGATTGAGTCACCGGTGTGTACG
>CAIZDF010000299.1 GCA_903931645.1 uncultured Tolumonas sp. | reverse complement strand
GCAATATATAGTTAAATCCCCCTCCAGATGATCTATATATAGTATTACTATCATAACGACACACAATTGTCGGACTAGCATGAGGGCTATAAAAAATGCAAGCAAAACCGCTGGTAATCAAACGCGACGGATGCCGCGTATCGTTTGATGGCTCACGCATATGGCAAGCTGTCGCCAAAGCAGCTGAAGCCGTGCATGTGAGAGACGACGCGTATTGCGCCTCAGTCGCTGGTCAGATCGCATCACTGATAGCCGGACGCGATGAAGTTGACATCAGTGAAGTACAAACACTGGTCGAAAACCTGCTGATGGAAGGCCCACATAAAAAGCTGGCGCGTGCCTATATTGAATACCGTCACGATCGCGATTTAGCGCGTGAGAAACAGGGCCGCCTGAATAAAGAGATCCAAGGTTTGATCCAGCAGACCAATGCCGAACTGCTGAACGAAAATGCCAATAAAGACAGCAAAGTGATCCCGACCCAGCGTGATCTGCTGGCCGGTATCGTAGCAAAACATTACGCCAAACAATATCTGCTGCCACGTGATGTGGTTCAAGCACATGAAAAAGGCGAGATCCATTTCCACGATCTGGATTACTCCCCTTTCTTCCCAATGTTCAACTGCATGTTGATCGATCTGGAAGGCATGCTGACCCACGGCTTTAAAATGGGTAACGCGGAAATCGACACACCTAAATCGATCTCGACTGCTACCGCCGTCAGCGCACAGATTATTGCTCAGGTGGCCAGCCATATTTACGGCGGCACCACCATCAACCGGATTGATGAGGTGCTGGCACCTTACGTCACCAAAAGTTATGAGAAACACCATCAGGTGGCGGTGGAATGGAATATTCCCGACGCCGATGCCTATGCGCTGTCTCGCACTGAAAAAGAGTGTTACGACGCTTTCCAGTCGCTGGAGTATGAAGTCAACACGCTGCACACCGCCAACGGGCAAACTCCGTTTGTCACCTTCGGTTTTGGTCTGGGCGAGAGCTGGGAATCACGTTTGATCCAGAAATCGATCCTGCAAAACCGCATTGCTGGTTTAGGTAAGAACCACAAAACTGCAGTATTCCCAAAACTGGTGTTTGCAATTCGTGATGGCATCAACCACAAGAAAGCGGACCCGAACTACGATATCAAGCAACTAGCGCTGGAATGTGCCAGCAAACGCATGTACCCAGATATCCTGAACTACGATCAGGTAGTTAAAGTCACGGGTTCCTTTAAAACACCAATGGGCTGCCGCAGTTTCCTCGGTGTGTATGAAGAAGATGGCAAGATGATCCATGAAGGTCGCAATAATTTAGGTGTGGTGAGTTTGAACCTGCCGCGTATTGCACTGGAAGCGCGTGATGAAGCGCATTTCTATGATCTGTTGGATGGTCGCCTGCGTCTGTGTAAGAAAGCGTTGATGGCACGTATTGAACGCTTGAATGGCGTGAAAGCGCGTGTAGCGCCGATCCTGTATATGGAAGGTGCTTGTGGTGTGCGTCTGCAAGCGGATGACGATGTGTCGGAAATCTTTAAACATGGCCGCGCCTCTATTTCTCTTGGTTTCATTGGTGTGCATGAAACCATTAACGCGCTGTTTGGCGATAAAATACATCTGTTTGATGATGAAGTGCTG
>CAIZDF010000298.1 GCA_903931645.1 uncultured Tolumonas sp. | reverse complement strand
TCCAGCAATTTACCAGTTGCATTGAGTATGCGGTATTCTGAATATAACTCGTCATAATCTGTATTCACTGCATTTTGTCGTGCTTCGAAAAGTTCATTTTCTGTATTGAGCACATCCAATAATGAACGAGTGCCCAGTAAGAACTGTTTACGATAGGCCATTACAGTGTCATAACTTGCCTGAACATGTTGTTGCATAAAATCTTTTTGCTTCAACAACGCATCCCTAGCATTCCAAGCTAAGCCAAGACCTTCCTGAACTTGACGCGCAGCATTCAATTTGATGTCTTTAGCTTCACCAATCTGAGAGGCGGTGGCTCGTTTTTGCGCTATATCGGCACCACCATTGGACAAGTTATAGCGCACCATTAACATTACACTGGTGTCATCAACTCTGTAGCCATCAACGCCACTACTATTTTTATTTAAATCCTTATTCGCCTCTATGGATAATTTAGGATAAAAATTAGCTTTAGACGCTTCATATTGAGCTTGAGTTGCTTCTATGTCTTTATCAGCAGAAAGTAAGGTCGGATGTATTTTCTGGGCAGAAGTAACAGCTTCCGATAATGTAGCCGGAATTTTAGTAGTATCCGGTACCGGTTGAGTCAAATCAGTTGGCTGATTATTGGTGACTCGATAGAATTCTGTTTCGGCATCTAACATATTGTTTTCAGCAGCAGAAAGATTCGCCTGTGCTCTCGCAACACGACCTTTGATTTGCATATAATCTGCGGTAGACCCTACCCCAGAATCAGCTCTTTTACCTATATCGGCTAAAATTGCTTGGTGAGTAGCTAGATTTTCTTGCGACAACCGGAACAACTCTTGTCGACGCAACACGTTCAAATAAACTTCAGTTACACGTAGAGCCGTATTATTTGCCTGTGCATATAGAGCAAATCTTTGAGCCTCAGCCTCTGCTGTCGTTCTATCAACGTTACTACTGGTTGAAAAACCATCAAATAACATTTGAGTTAATGAAATGCCAACTTCCTGTCGAGTTAAATTACTACCGTCAGTATTTGAAGTATTACTGTTGTAATTCTCCTTACCCACACCAGCAACAGCGTCAACTTTCGGGAAATATCCTGCTTTAGCTTGATCAATTTGATGAGTTCGAGTGACATAATTGTCATATGCTTGTTTTACTTGAGGATGATCAAGTAAAGCTTGCGATACTGTTGCATCTAACGATGCAGCGCCTGCGGAACTTGACATAACAGCAACGAATACCGCAAGTGCCGATAATTTACCTACATTGTCCATGGTGTATCTCCTTTACTATCCTATCGTTCACGCAGTGCAGACTGCTTAGCACGCAAAATGGGTTTCATCAGATATTCGAGAACACTTTTCTTCCCAGTTACGATATCAACACTCGCCATCATCCCGGGAATGATTGGTAAGGGTACCGACGCACTCCCAAGAAAACTGCGGTCTGTTCTGACTCGCACCAGATAAAACGCATTACCTTTATCATCCTGGATTGTATCAGCACTGATATGTTCCAGTTTTCCATGTAACCCGCCATAAATGGCGAAATCATAAGCAGAAAATTTAACCATTGCTGTTAAACCAGGGCGTAAAAAAGCAATGTCTTTTGGCAAAACTTTTGCCTCAATTAATAGATTATCTTCAGATGGTACAATTTCAACGATATCCATACCTGGTTGTACAACACCACCCACTGTATTCACTTTGAGTGTTTTTATCGTGCCATTCACCGGTGATGTTACGCTCGTTCTGGATACCCGATCCTGTAATCCAACTTGGCCCTCATTGAGTTGAGAAAGACGACTTTGCTTTTCTTCCATCTCTTTTTGAGCATCAACCCGAAATTTGAAGGCAACATCTTTACGTTTAAGAATAGCTTCTCTTAGCAAAGAGTTTTGCTTGGGTAACAATAATCTTGCATTTTCCAACTCGCCTTGCATATCGTTGAGCTGACGTTGCATCTTTAATAAGTCGACTTGCGAAACAATCCCTTCTTTTACTAGAGGGCGATTTATTTCCACTTCTCTGCTAGCCAAACCCACACTTCTGCTTAAGGTGCGGATTTTATTGTTAATTTCTAGAATTTCGTTTTCTTTTTGTTCAATTTGTTGACCCATAATAACCAATTGGTTATTTAAATTACTGACGTTTTCTTGTAAAGCACCCTTTTGACGAACCACATTTTCAGGGAACACTTTTTCGTAACCCACAGGGAAAACTATTGATTGCTCATTAATCACAACCTGATCACGCCATGGCAACGCACTATTATTAACAATAGAAAGACTGGCTATTTCAGCTCGCAAGCGGGCTACATCGCCTTGCATACTGACTAATTCTTGCTGTTTCTCGCGAAAATCTGAACGGAAACGAGTGTCATCGATACGCAATAACTCTTGCCCTTCTTTCACCATTTGGCCTTCACGGACAAAAATTTCTTTGACGATACCGCCTTCAAGGTTTTGAATAACCTGCAGCTGTTTCGAAGGAATAACTTTTCCTTCCCCTCGTGTCACTTCATCTAGTTTCGCCCAAGCAGACCAGACAGTCGCAACAATAAAGAACAGAAAACAACACCAGAGTAAGATTCTGGCTCGACGCGGGGCAGTGAGCATTACCGCTGCTGAAGCGTCATCAATTAAATCAAGCTGTCTTTGATTCAGTTCAGGATTAGGCATCAGCATTCTCCCTTACACGAACCTTGCCTTCTTTAAGTTGTTGTAACACTTGATCTCTAGGGCCATCAGCAACAACCATCCCCTGTTCGAGAACAATAATACGATCCACAATATCCAGCATTGAAGTTCGATGAGTAATCAAAAGCATTGTTCTTTCTGCCGGTAAACTTGCCAATTCACGTTTCACCAAACTTTCCGAACGATTATCCATATTCGCAGTCGGTTCATCCAAAATAAGAATAGGCGGATCAAGCAAAAGTGCTCTGGCTAATGCAATAGATTGTCGCTGACCACCAGATAAATTACGCCCACCTTCACCAACTTGTCGTTCTAAGCCATTAGGATCATGATTAGTAAACTGACTAACCCCCGCCCGTTGGGCCGCCCGTAATATCTGCGCATCGGTTGAGTGGGGATGACCCAGTTGAATATTTTGCCGAATTGAGCCGTAAAACAGCGTAAAATCCTGTGGAACACAGCCGATATTGTCTCGTATTGTGGAAGGATGTAGCTGTGATAATTCAAAGCCATCGAGACGCACAGAACCAGTTAGCGGTTTATACAGCCCCAGAATCAATTTTTCTAGCGTTGTTTTTCCTGCACCAATGCGACCAATAATCGCGATTTTCTCACCAGGACGAATTCTTAACGTTAGCTGTTTAAGTGCGGATTGTTCCGATCCTGGGTAACTAAATGAAACATCATCCAGATCTATCCGGCCAGTTAAGGTGTCATAATCAAGATAATGTTTATCATCTTCTCGTTCTGAGGGGCTTTGCATTATATTTTCAAGCAACAGCAATGCAGATTTAGCCTGATTATAACGTGTTGATAATACAGATAACTGAATAAGCGGACCGATAGCACGACCAGCAAGCATCACCGCGGCGATCATTCCACCCATGGTCAAATTGCCTTCTGAGATCTGATAAACACCTAAGACTATCAAAGCAACTGTCGTCATCTGTTGCACATAATTAGCCAGACCTGAAACCATATTGGTAATTTTACGGGTAATAATACCCGAATTGGCCATATGGCTAACCGCTTGCTCCCAGCGATGCTGGAACTGTCCTTCCGCATTATGAATCTTAACCGACTCAAGCCCAGCAATAGCTTCTATGACTGTTGCATATTTTTGTGATGACAAACGACTACTTTCTTCAATGCTTTGACGCAGTGGTGCTTGAATATAAAGGCTATATGCAGCCATGCAGATAATAGCAATCAAGGGCACTATTGCGAGTAAGCCTGCAAAGATCCAGATAACCAACAAGAATAAAAATGCGAAAGGTAAATCGATAAGCGCTGACACTGTTGCTGAAGTAAAAAACTCGCGGATAGATTCAAACTCTTGCAGATGACGAGCAAAGGCACCTGTTGAATTAGGCCTGGACTCCATACGGATGCCCATAACCTTAGAAAAAATCTTGGCCGAAAGCAGCAAATCAGATTTTTTACCTGCAATATCAATAAAATAACTACGAAGCTGCCTGATTATTATATCAAAGGTAAAAACTAATGAAACGCCTATGGCTAATACCCAGAGTGAATCGAATGCCAGATTAGGAACGATCTTGTCATAGACGTTCATGGTGAAAATAGGACTGGCGATAGCAAATATGTTGATCAGAATAGAAGCGATCAACACATCTTTGTAGATCGGTAATGATTCGAGTAATGTACTCCAAAACCAATGCCCTTCTCTTGGTTTTAGTACTTCTGGTGCGCGAGCATCGAATTGTAAACGACGTTTAATGTAAAAACCGTTTCCCGAGTATTCATCTGCCAGTACAGCTAAAGAAACAGACTGGTGACCAATGCTACCCATTGGCAAATAAAGAGTGGCTTGTGTTTTAGATTTATCAATAGAAAGAAGAACAGCCGCTCGACCGTCACGCATCAACAAAACGCACGGCAACAATAATGTAGGTATAGCATCTAAAGGCGATGAAAAATAATCTACAACAAAACCCGCTCTGTGTGCGGCACGAGGGAATAACTCCGATGTTAATAGATCG
>CAIZDF010000297.1 GCA_903931645.1 uncultured Tolumonas sp. | reverse complement strand
TCATAGTTATCGATCAACAGGATCATTGTTACTCCCACTGTCCACATCGCGACCTGTGTTGGCGCACATCATAACGGCGTTCTTCTTCAACCGCAGCAGCGTTTATATTTTTTGCCACTACCACAAGGACAGGCGTCATTCGGTTTGATTTTCGCCGCGCGAGCGTAAGGCAAAAACTCACCAACGGTATAAACCCATTCACCTTGCCAACGCACAAATTGCGAACGTTCAAGGTGGGGATGCAATCCGCTCTGATCGCGATACCAGGCACAGAAGGTCACCTCGCCTTGATCACCCTCCATTTTCGTATCACGTACTTCCAGCTTTTCCCATTTTGCGGAATGGCTTTCTGCTGCCAATTCGGCTTCACTCACTGCCGGGCGATGTTCCGGATGCCAGGTCCGCAACACATAACCCCAAGCATCTGCGCGATAAAACGCTGTAAAGCGCGAACGCATTAATTGTTCCGGTGTTTGTGCTGTTTTTTCGCCTAGCAGTAATGGCTGACAACACTGAGTAAATAACTTTTTACTCCCACAGGGGCACAATTCGGTACTGGTTGACATAAAGAATTCCAAAATACGGGCGAGTGGCTATTTTACCATAGCGCCAGAGAAAGACGCCGCGGCGATACAACAGGATTTTTACGCCGAACGAACGATAAAACAGCAAAAATCAGCTACGCTTGCTTGGGGGAATAGAGCATCGTCTCTGGAGTACCATCATGCCTTCTTATCAAACACTACAGGTTCGGGGCAGAACTTTCGTCGCAGGTGATTTACATGGCTGCCTGTCGCCGCTGCAAGCGATCTTACAGCAGGTCCATTTTTCTGCGGAAAACGGTGATGTCTGTGTGCTGCTGGGTGATTTAACCGATCGCGGGCCTGATAGTCTTGGCTGTCTAGGATTGCTGGATCAACCGGGTATTTACTCGATTCAAGGTAACCATGAACAGATGTGCAGTGCCGCTTTACATAACCAATCGTTGGGCATGTATTGCTGGCTCGGTAATGGGGGAAACTGGTTTCATGAATTATCCCTAGAAGCACAGCAACAGGTCCGCGAATATTGGCTCCCCAAAATAGAACAGCTGCCACTCGTCATCGATTTATTCACCGCTGAACAGCTACACATTGGTATCTGCCATGCCGACCCAGTGTTTAATGATTGGCAAACGCTGTTAACGGCATTAGATACCTACCAAGCACAAGAACGCGAAACCTTAATCGAAAAATTGATCTGGTCTCGGGAGCGGATTTCGTTAGCCACTAAAACTAACTTCCTCTCCGGTGCATTTCAAATCAATGGATTGGACTGGTGCATCATGGGGCATACGCCCATTCGTCCCACGCCATTTTGCAAAGGTAATTGCATCTGGATCGACAGCGGGGCCGTTTTTCCAAATGGTTATTTAAGTGTGCTTGAAGTCGGTCGTGAATTGCATTGTCATCAGGCCAGTCTGTAAAAGACTGGCCTGACATTCACATTAATTGATTTCTGGAACTGCCGTTAATTCCTGCCGCTCCTGCAATAGCAGCCAGCCCCCGACTAGTACACCGACGCCACATAACGCCATGACATAATAACAAGGTGCCATAGGTTCATTTTTAAGCCAGAGCGCTACCACCATCGGGGTTAATCCACCAAAGATCGCATACGACAGGTTGTAGGAAAAAGAGAGACCTGAGAAACGGATCGCCGGCGGGAACGCATTCACCATGACATAAGGCACCGCACCCACAATCCCCACAAAGAAACCAACCAAAGGGTAAAGGATCGGCAACAACGCATGATCCGCGACGACACCATGATAAAACGCATATGCCGACACCCCAAGGCCAATACTACCGACAATAAAAATCAAACCACAGCTGAAACGATCGTTCAGCCAACCGAAAAATATACAACCCACCGTTAGCGCAACAATGGCCAAAGAATTGGCCTGTAATGCCACGGCAGGCGCAATCGCCAGCTGTTTTTGCAGATAGGTTGGCGTCATTAAGATCACCACCACAATGGCGGCAGACAACAACCACGTCAGCAGCATCGACACCACCACTTCTGTTTTGCTGTTACCCAATACCTGCTTGAGCGGCAAACCTTCCACCAGCTGCTTTTTGGCCTTCATTTCCGCAAAGATTGGTGTTTCCTCCAACCAACGACGCAAGAACATCGCACACAAGCCAAATACGCCACCCAGCAAAAACGGCACCCGCCAACCCCACGCTAAGATCTCGGCTTGGGTCAAAATGGAATTCAACGCGGTCGCGACTAATGAGCCCAGCAAAATTCCCGCCGTCAGACCCGCGGTTAAGGTGCCACAGGCATAACCCGTACGATGGGCGGGTACATGTTCGGATACAAACACCCAAGCCCCTGGCACTTCGCCACCAATCGCCGCACCTTGCAAAATACGCAAGATCAATAAACCCACTGGCGCAATAATGCCGACCGATTCATAGGTGGGTAATAACCCCATCAGCAGCGTAGGAAAAGCCATCAGCAAAATGCTCAGATTAAACATTTTCTTGCGGCCAAACAGATCACCAAAATGCGCCATGATGATGCCACCCAGCGGACGTGCCAGATAACCGGCCGCAAAAATACCGTAGGTTTGAAATTGACGCAGCCAATCAGGAATATCGGTCGGGAAAAAATGCTGGCTGACTACCGCGGCTAAAAAAACAAAGATAATGAAATCATAAAATTCTAACGCGCCACCCAGTGCGGCTAATGAAAGTGTTTTGTAATCATTTCGATTAAGCGGGCGGTGTTTTACCGTGGTGGTTAACGATGATATATCTTGTGGCATAGCTTCCTCGCAATGGAAATAAGCAGGATCCTTCTCACTTAGGCTACAAATTCGCAATAATCAGCAAAATCTTGCATTTTTACAGCGCAGCAACCGCACATTTGATTAAACACCCATGGCAAAGTGATGACAATCACATATCCCGACTAATTTGCCTCTTCACAGCGCGTGATCGATCGATTTTCTGTCATGAAAGCCAATTCTATACGGGTTCAGCTTTGCTTTCCCCGGTTGCGTCCTTATACTGCTTGATAACTTAATACCTTGGAATCACCACCATGGAATACAACACCTCCCAGCTTTGTGATATTTACCAAGATCAAGTCGATGTCGTGGAACCTATGTTCAGTACTTTCGGCGGACGCCCTTCCTTTGGCGGGCTGGTAACCACCATCAAATGTTTTGAGGCCAATGGCATTATTCGTCAACTCGTCAAAGAAAGTGGCGTAGGACGAGTGCTGTTAATCGACGGTGGTGGTTCGTTACGACGCGCCCTGATCGACGCTGATATTGCTGCAACCGCCGCTGATAACGGTTGGGAAGGCATTATTTGTTACGGTTCCGTGCGTGAAGTTGATGCGCTGGCTGATCTGGAGATTGGCATTCAGGCGCTGGCGTCGATTCCGGTAGGTGCTGACGATGATGAGATTGGCGACAGTGAGCTGCCAGTGAATTTTGGTGGCGTAACCTTCCTGCCAGAAGATCATATTTATGCGGATACGACCGGTATCATTCTCTCGCCTGAACCGCTCGATATCGAATGATTGAAAAAAGCCGGCTTTATTGCCGGCTTTTTGTTTTAGTCTTCGCTGTTCATCTGGTCCATCTTGCCCAGCAATGAACGCAAACGTTCGTGCCATGCCTGATGTTCATTCCGCAGATGCTGGTTTTCTTCTTTCAACTGCTGATTTTGCGCACGCAGTTCATCCAATTCCATTTTCAGTAAACTGATGCCATCCACAGCGGATTGGACTTTCGCTTCCAGCTGTTCTAATACTTCAAAAGACATAATACACCTATACTCAATTCTGCCTTTAGCAGAAGCTTGTTCATTCGGGTGGCTAGCATAGTCTGCCAACGCCAGCGACACAACTCGCCAACGCAAAAAGCCTCATCCTAAGCTTATAAATAACACCAGATATACAGTGCATACAACGCGATCAGCCAGAGCCACTGCTTCACCGCATACCCCAGATTCCAGACCAGCATATTCCAGGCCCTGACCCGAAAACAGGCAATCAACGCCAGATTAGCCCCCGACAATGGCGTAGCTCCGGTCGCCAAACCCCAGGCAAACAAAAACGTCATACCTAACAAAGACGGATCCGGATGTAAGTGCCACAGCAACGGCGCCAGACTCGATGTCATGATGATCGGGTGCACACCTAAATAGGCGATGAGTAGAATAACCAAGGTCACCAACGCAGCCTCAATCACACCATAATGGGAAATATGCGCAAACAATGCTTGTGGTGACCAGATCTGCGTTAAACCATGGATCCCGGCAGCCAGTAAACCAGCGCCCAGAAACAATACTACCTGACTCCCCATCGCCGGAAAACGTTCTGTCACTTGTTGTTTCAAGGCAACTATTACGTTTTGGCGAGGCATCAGTAACAGCGAAACGAGTGGCGCCATCAG
>CAIZDF010000296.1 GCA_903931645.1 uncultured Tolumonas sp. | reverse complement strand
GTGTTGGTTGATTGTTTGCAGCCCTTAAAAACCAGTCGGGATGCAATCTATGATTTACGCGATACGTTGGGTCAGTTATTACAGAGTTTTCAATATGGTAATAGCCACTGGTGGCAGCGCTTGTTTTCGCCGCGCATTGATAAATTGCTGTTTGTGGCGAGCAAGGCTGATCACGTTACGCCTGAGCAACATCCGGCATTGCTGAGTTTATTGCGTGAGCTAGTGCACCCAGGATTAGCCAGAGCTCGCTTTGAGGGTATATCACTGGAATGTATGGCGATGGCGGCTATTCGAGCCAGTGAATATCATCAGGTTGATTATAACGGGCAGCCCTTAACCGTGTTGCATGGGATTGATATGACCGGGCATGAGTTGGCGCTGTTCCCTGGGGTTATTCCGGCCCGTATCCCTGAACCGGATTTTTGGCAAAATGCCTCCTTGCGATTAACAGATCTTCGGCCACCGGTTTGGCATAGTGCGCAAGCCAGGCCGCATATTCGGCTGGATCAGGTTTTGGAATATTTGCTGGGAGATAAGATGCAATGAAGCAACCAGCGCAAATGTCTGATGTCAAAACGGCGGTTGAAATCCCATTAGACTTATTAACGCAAAGCACAATAGCTAAAAGTGCAACACCAATAGAAATCACTCCGGCACAGCTAGATGAATCGTCTTTATTCATTGAAAGCGATACAGTGTCAGATAATACAGAATTACCTTCGAAACCTACTGCTGGCTGGCTACGTTGGGGCGTTGGTGGTGTATTCACTTTATCGCTATTGGAAGCAGGGAGTTTTCTGTATCAGCAATGGTCGCAAAGTTACTGGTGGGGTGGTGCCTGGTCTGCGGTTCTCGGCTGTTTGTTGCTGGGTGGCGGTGTTGTCTTGGGCCGGGAATATCGTGTGCTACGCCGTTTGCGGCGTAATCTTCAATCTCGTCAACAAGCCGAGTTATTAAGAGCAGAACGACAGCATGGTAATGCGCTGGCTTTTTGCCGACAACTCGCGAATGAATTGCAATTGCAACATTCTGCTACTTATCAACATTGGCTCGAGCATATCGAGCCTCATCATGACGACAGTGAAGTACTGACTTTATTTAGCCAACTGGTGTTACGGCCATTAGATGATAAAGCGTTGAAACTAGTGCTGAAATCCAGCAGTCAGACGGCGTTGCTGGTGGCAGCAAGCCCATTGGCATTGGCGGATATGGTATTAGTGTTGTGGCGTAATCTGAAAATGCTGCGTGAAATTGCGGATATCTATCAAATTAACTTAGGGTATTGGGGGCAACTACGATTGATCCGGCAAATTCTACAAAATATGGTGTTTGCGGGGGCTGCAGAGTTAGTCACTGAATTAGGTACAGATTGGTTTAGTGCGGAATTAACATCCAAGTTATCTGCAAAATTAGCACAAGGGCTGGGCAGTGGTTTATTATCCGCCCGTTTAGGGATTAATGGGATACAAGCTTGCCGTCCGTTAGCGTTGTTGCCAGATGAAAAACCTAAACTCTCACAAATCAGAAAAGCGCTGTTAAAGCGCTTAGGTGCCACTGTCAGTCACTTTTTCTCTACGAAAACAGAGAGTGAACAAAAAAATAAAACCGGCGTTTAAAGCCGGTTTTATCAAATAGCAGAGGTCAGCTGTTAATCGAGCTGTACGGTGCAGGGGAGTCGGACATGCATGCTCAAACCACCCGTCGGACGGTTATACGCAGAGATGGTCCCGCCATGTACTTCTATCGCGCGTTTCGTGATCGCCAAACCTAAACCATCACCTGGGTTATTATTACTGCGGAAAAAAGGCTGGAAAATAGAAGCTAAATTATTTTC
>CAIZDF010000295.1 GCA_903931645.1 uncultured Tolumonas sp. | reverse complement strand
CGGTCAAACCTATGCGAGTCACCCCAGCTTAGCTGGGGGTTTATCAATGTTTAATTAATTTTAATCGCCGCGTTTTGATGCAATTCATCGCTAACGGACACCAAAAACGACTGCTCGACCTGATGTTGGAATGTGCCGTTCAGCTTAAGTTGATCGTCGGTTTTCAGGTGTTCAAAACTGTCTTTTTTAACGAGTTCTTGCCGATCGCCTTTGACTCGTTCAATAGCGTTGCCATGCGTGAGTCGGTGGCTATCGCCATCGATGGTGGCAAACGCGTTGGCTTTGACCATCAGCTCCCAATCCCTTTGCGCGTGCAGATAAATTTGCTCATGACCTTTTTTGTCTTCAAAACGTAACTCATTAAAACCACCGCCACCCGGTGTCGATAAGGTTTTAAACACCGTACGGCTTTTATGTGTGGGGAGTTCATAAGGCAGGTGATTGGCGCCGTTATATACACAGCCCAGCACCAGTGGCCGATCGGGGTTGCCATGTTCAAAACTGACAACCACCTCCTGCCCCACACGCGGTATCCAGTGGCTGCCATAACAATCGCCCGCCCAGCTTTGTGCCAGCCGTAACCAGCAAGAGGTTTTCTCATCGCCCTGACCGGCCCGGTCCCAATGAAACTGCACTTTGATGCGGCCCAACTCATCGGTGTATATCTCTTCACCTTTCGGGCCTGTCACGATTGCGGTCTGATAACCAGATAATGTGGGTCGTTGCGACCAGCATGGCGGCACAAACAGACGCTGCCATGGCATAGCGGTAAAGTGGTTACGATAACTGGCCTGCCCACCACTGGTTTCTTCGAGAACTTGCGGTTGTTCGCCTTCATGTCGAACCGATTGCACCAACCACAGCGGTTCAAATTCACGGCGCGGTAATTCGTTAAACGTGGCAAATTTACCAGCCATTAAGCCGCTATGATCGGTAACACCATTCATCATTACCGCAGCCTGGCTGTGGCGGGCTTGTGCCAACTGGCTTAAACGTAAAGTATCGGCATCGTTATCACTGAGCATCGGCCATCGATAGTCTTCTAAACGTTCAACGGCTAATGGTTGAGTCGCTAGTTTTGGTGATTGCCTGTTATGAGTTTGTTCGTTTTGGGCCGCGGGTGACGGTGTGATATCGGCCTGTAATGGTGTCAGCGGGCGAGTAAAAGTGAAATCACGCCCGGTCACTTTACCGGCAACTGTATGCCAAAATGTCTGGCATTCGCGTAACGCAGGTTTATCGGCATTGAGGCCACTGGCTGGGCGGTGCTCCATGCTGACACCCGCCGGAAAGGCAAAATTACCATCCCCCAGCACTAACACCGAGTGACCATTTTGCACCTCGTAATGATAGTGAATGCCTTCCTCTGCCAAGAGTCGATGGATGAAGTCATAATCCGACTCGGCATATTGCACACAGTAGTCACGTAGCGGATGTTTTTCATGCAACCGCCAGTGATAATCCAGACTGGTGAAACGGGCTTCCTGCAGTAATTGTTCAACAATTTGCCGGACACTCAATTGCTGGAAAATTCGATAGCTCACACGATGGCGTAATAATGCCAGCCGGGGGCGTAAGGTAATGTGATATTCCGTAAGACGTAACCCGCTATCTCCTTGTGCCATTTCGTGTATCACACCGGTAATCGAACGATATCCATCGGGAGTTTTGATGCTAAGAGTGCACGGTTGATAGAGAAAAGCGGCCAGATCTAAGCTTGCGTCTTCGCAAACGAGAGTGATGGAAAAATCAAAGCTCAGGCTGATAAACTCTTCGCCGTGAAAACGTAGTACCTGAAAAACAGCGGGCAGACCCGGCACTGAACACAGAAACCGTGCCTGATTGGCTTCGAAGAACATAAATTATCCCGTTTATTATGCGATGGATCAGTTACGGGCACACCATAACTGCCGGCGTAACGCCGGTATAAACGGGAGTGTAGAGTGTAGCTTTAGTCATATGAAGCCGTCAGTTTCGACAGCCTCATAACACCAAGTTTATTGCAGTGGGCGTTGTACCGGCCAAAGATTGCGCACATCAATGGCCGCCATGCCCGCCGCAGCAGCGGCTTTCAGACCGGCATCCGCATCTTCAAACACCAGACAGCGTTCTGGCGCGACACCCAATTTTTCTGCCGCGAGCAAGAAGGTATCGCCTGCCGGTTTCGGGTTGGCCACCTGATCCGCACCGACCACGATAGGCAGATAACGATCTAAAGATAAACCAGCCAGAATGCGGCGCGCCATGTCGGTGTGACAGCCGGTGCCAACGGCCATCGGTTTTTCACCTAAAAACGGCAACACCACACCAGCCACTAATGGCGTCGGCGATAAGGTGGTGGGCAACAATTCATAAAAGCGGCGATCGCGCACTGTCACCACGGCCGGAACATCGACCTGCATACCAGCTTCATGGGCAAGAATTTCCACCGTATCAGGGATCGGCACCCCGCCCAATTGCTGCATCCGCTCGCTGGTAAACGGGATCGCAAACTGGGTAAGCGCGTGCTGCCACGCCAGATCGTGCGCCTGTAAGGTGTTCGACAAGGTGCCGTCGAGATCAAAAATCCACGCTGCATATTGCTGATAAGCCTTCACATCAAACATCGAATTCTCCTAATTTGTCCCTTCACAACACGCGTTTAATTGCACGGATTGAGCAGCAGCTTGCCGCGGGTGCGCCCGCTTTCAATTGCTGTGTGCGCATTAGCACCTTCGCTTAGTGGATAAACGTTACTGATATGCACCTGCAGATCGCCGGCTGCGCATTTTTCCAATAAGGTCGCCAATGCGGTGCGATCGGGGTGTACCATCATGCCCAGTGCGGTTTTACCTTGTGCGGCCGCCGCCTCTTTAATTTGTGGCGCGGTGACGGTCGGTACCGTGACTTGGCGGCCACCGGCTTTTAATAGCGCTAACGCTGACAAACCACTGTCAAAACCCACCAGATCAAACACCAAATCAAGCTGGCCTTTGAGTTCGTCCATGGCCTCACTGTCGTGATAATCCACTACCTGATCGGCACCCAGTTCCCGTAAAAAGCCGTGATTACTGGCCGAGGCACTGGCAATCACTTTGGCACCAGCTTGTTTGGCGAGCTGCACCGCAATATGGCCCACACCACCCGCGGCAGCAGAAATCAGCACCGTTTCACCAGCTTGCAATTGGCCGTGTTCAAATAACCCCTGCCATGCGGTTAAGCCAGCCAACGGTAATGCCGCGGCTTGTTCCTAAGAGATAGTTTCCGGCACCGGCAGTAAGTCGTCGGCTACCGCGAGCAGCTGTGACGCATACGCACCGCCACGGAATACCATACCGCAGACGCGTTGGCCCACTGCGAAATCAGTGACGCTCGACCCCACTGCCTGCACCAAACCACAGACATCAAAACCCGGCGTCCACGGCAGGTCATCTTTATGTTGTGCAGCCGCCCAACCAAGACCGGCGCGAGTTTTCGCATCGACCGGATTGACTGCGGCATAGATTACGTCGAGCAGCACTTCGCCAGATGCGGGTGCGGTAATTTCCTGATTTGCTAGTTGTAACACCTCTACCCCGCCAAAACGGGTGATTTGCAGTTGAGCCATCGGCGATCCCTTACTACCATCAAAGATATCTGCAGCATAACAAGAGAGCCATCATGGCGCGATTATTCCTGCTTCCCTTTTTGCTGGCGCTCGGCTGGACGATCTATCTTTCTTACTACCGAATTTCTCTCTATCAAGGGCGTAAAGGCTATTACTGGATCATTGCCGGCACGGGGATGACGGTCATTTTCTTTGGCCTGATGTTATGGATCACGCACTAACCCCACCTAACTGAAGTCAAACGACCATACATTCACCAAAAAACAACCCGAATGAATATCAGCAGCAGTAAAAAGTGCTTCGCTGTTGTTCATTTTTAGCAAAACGAACCAATTCGAACATTTTTATGCGCGAGATCAAACATTCAGAATGAAGATATGTTCTCAAGCGAAGGAATTGTTAATAATTTGTTTACCGCATGAGACGGTAATGTTACGAAAACAATTAAGGGCAGCACGATGAATAAACAAGCAACACCGACTCTGACTGGCGAATGCCTGGCTGAGTTTATAGGAACAGGTTTACTTATATTTTTCGGCGTCGGTTGTGTCGCCGCACTGATACTGGCCGGAGCCAATTTCGGGCAATGGGAAATCTCGCTGACCTGGGGATTTGGTGTCTCGATTGCTATTTTTGTGACTGGCGGCATCTCCGGTGCACATCTGAACCCGGCGGTGACGCTAGCGCTCATGGTGTGGAAAGGCTTTGAGAAACGCAAAGTATTACCGTTTATGCTGGCCCAACTGGCTGGTGCCTTCTGTGCGGCCGCGCTGGTGTATTTCCTCTATAGCAATCTGTTTACGCAATGGGAGAGCACTCACCATGTCGTGCGCGGTTCGCTGGAAAGTTTAGGCACTGCTAGCATCTTTTCGACCTATCCGCATGCCCTGCTGAATAACTATCAGGCATTGACCGTTGAGCTGGTGATCACCGCCGTGTTGATGATGAGCATTCTGGCGTTAACCGATGAACACAATGGCGCACCGAAAGGGTTTGCCGCCGCTTTGCTGATTGGCATTCTGATTGCCGTGATCGGCGCATCACTCGGCCCGCTCACTGGTTTTGCCATGAATCCAGCCCGCGATCTGGGCCCTAAATTGTTCGCTTTTTTAGCCGGTTGGGGCGATATCGCGCTGACTGGTGGCCGTGATAATCCCTATTTCTGGGTGCCGATTGTCGGCCCGATACTTGGCGCACAACTGGGTGCCGCCATCTATCTCAAACTACTTGCACCTTGCCTGCCTGCCAATCGGGCGCTGAAAACCCAATCCGCCGATACAGTGAAGACTGCAGCTCAGATCTGAGTGCACACAATTAATGGAGAATAACATGACACAACAACGTTACGTCGTCGCACTCGACCAGGGCACCACCTCTTCCCGCGCCATTATTTTTGACCATGACGCCCGTATTGTGGCGGCCTCACAGCGCGAATTTACCCAGCATTACCCACAACCGGGCTGGGTAGAACACGATCCAATGGAGATCTGGGCTACCCAATCTTCCACCTTGACAGAGGCGCTGGCGAAATCGGGGATCCATAATGATGAAATCACGGCGATTGGCATCACCAACCAGCGCGAAACCACCGTGGTATGGGAAAAAGCCACCGGCAAGCCGGTCTATAACGCTATTGTCTGGCAATGCCGCCGTACCGCCGCGATCTGTGAAGAGTTGAAAGAACGCGGTCTGGATAACTACGTGCGGGAAAACACCGGCCTGCTGCTGGATGCCTATTTCTCCGGCACCAAAGTGAAATGGATCCTCGATAATGTGGAAGGCGCGCGGGAAAAAGCGGAACGCGGCGAGCTGCTATTCGGCACCATCGACACCTGGCTGATTTGGAAAATGACCAACGGTGAAGTGCATGTCACCGACCCGACCAATGCGTCGCGCACCATGTTGTATAACATCCGCGACCTGCAATGGGATGGCCATATTCTGCAAGAACTGGGCATTCCAGCCTCAATGCTGCCGGAGGTGCGGCCTTCTTCGGAAATCTATGGTTACACCACCCGAGGTGGTGGTGCGCATATCCCGATCGCCGGCATTGCCGGTGACCAGCAGGCGGCGCTGTTCGGCCAGTTATGTTTTGAAAAAGGCATGGCAAAAAACACCTACGGCACCGGCTGTTTCCTGCTGATGAATACCGGCGAAACACCGGTGAAATCAGACAGTGGTTTGCTGACCACCATTGCGGTGGGCCCAACCGGTAACGTCAATTACGCGCTGGAAGGCTCGGTGTTTATGGGTGGCGCCACCATACAGTGGCTACGCGATGAACTACGCCTGATCGATGATGCCACCGATACCGGTTATTTTGCCGGCAAAGTAAAAGATTCAAATGGTGTATATCTGGTGCCCGCGTTTGTTGGCTTGGGTGCGCCCTATTGGGACCCGTATGCTCGCGGTGCGATTGTCGGCCTGACCCGTGGTGCCAACCGCAATCACATCATTCGTGCTGCTTTGGAATCAATCGCTTATCAAAGCCGTGATGTGTTGGATGCGATGCAAAAAGACTCCGGCATTCGTCTGGCCAGCCTGAAAGTCGATGGTGGTGCCGTGGCAAATGACTTCCTGATGCAATTTCAGTCCGACATCATGGGCACCACGGTCGTTCGCCCCAAACTGATTGAAACCACCGCTCTCGGTGCCGCTTTCCTGGCTGGGCTGGCGGTCGGTTTCTGGAAAAGCACCGCCGAGCTGAGCGATAAATTCAGCATCGATCGTGAATTTGAACCGTCACTGCCCGCAGCACAACGTGAACAGCTGTATGCCGGTTGGCAAAAAGCGGTCACCCGCGCACAACACTGGGTCGATTAAGTCACTATCGCGCAGGTCAGCGTAAATTGACCTGCTCAATCCGGTGATAATTTGTGCATTTTTCATTTATTGATCACATTTTCGTCACACTAACGCTCGATATTGTTCTATATTTTCGATAACGAACATTAATATGTTTTTATTCGAGCAAACAAGGCTGGAGCACATTTTATGATGAACACCATTCCGCATTACGATTTGGTTGTCATTGGTGGCGGGATCAATGGCACCGGCATTGCCGCCGATGCCGCTGGTCGCGGGCTTGCAGTGGCACTGTTCGAAGCGGACGATCTGGCCAGCGCCACGTCTTCGGCTTCCAGCAAATTGATCCACGGTGGTTTGCGTTATCTGGAACATTACGAATTCCGGTTGGTTAAAGAAGCACTGGCGGAACGGGAAACCCTGCTGCGCATGGCGCCGCATATTGCCCATCCGATGCGTTTTCGTCTGCCTCACCGCCCTCACCTGCGCCCGGCGTGGATGATCCGCGCAGGTTTGTTTCTCTATGATCATCTGGCAAAACGCATCACCTTACCGGCCTGCAGCAGTATCAAATTTTCACCCAATGATGGTGTGCAGCCCCATCTGGTGAAGGGCTTTGAATATTCGGATGCCTGGGTCGATGACGCGCGTTTAGTGGTGTTAAACGCTATGCAGGCGCGACAACATGGCGCGCGCATTGACACGCGCACTGCCTGTATCAAAGCCGAGCGCGAACAAACACATTGGAAACTGACCCTGCAAGATCAGCTCAACGGCCAGACTTTCGACGTTACCTCCGATGCCTTGGTAAATGCCACCGGTCCGTGGGTGAAACGGTTGTTTGATGAAACGATGGCGCTGAAATCACCACGGAATATTCGTTTGGTGAAAGGCAGTCACATCATCGTGCCGCGCATTCATGAGCGCGAAGAGGCTTATATTCTGCAGAATGAAGATAAACGCATCGTGTTTGTCATTCCGTATCAGCAGCATTTTTCCCTGATTGGCACCACCGATCTGGAATACACCGGTGATCTGCGCGCGGTGAAAATTAATGCCGAGGAAGTGCAGTATCTGTGTGATGTGGTGAATAAACATTTCACACATCAAATCGCACCTGCGGATGTGGTGTGGAGTTATTCCGGCGTACGCCCACTGTGTGATGATGAATCCAGCTCGCCGCAAGCAGTCACCCGCGATTACACGTTGGAGCTAGCCGATGAACAGGGCAAAGCACCGCTGTTATCAGTGTTTGGTGGCAAATTGACCACCTATCGCAAACTGGCACAAGCAGCCTGCCATAAACTGGCACCCTATTTCCCACAAGCGCGGGAAGATTGGACCGCCAGCAGTAAACTGCCGGGTGCCGATTTTGAAGGTAACGTGCTGCATTTAACCCAGCGCTATCGCAAGCAAGCACATTGGTTGAATGCCGCTACCGCCCGCCGGATCGCCAGTTGCTACGGCAGCCTCGCCGCCAGTTGGTTACCGGCTGAATTAACGGTCAGTTTTGGTCATGAGCTGTGTGTCGAGGAAGTCGATTATCTGATCGATCAGGAATGGGCCTGTACCGCGGAAGATATTTTGTGG
>CAIZDF010000294.1 GCA_903931645.1 uncultured Tolumonas sp. | reverse complement strand
GTATTTAGAACCGGCCCTTGTTTAATAGCTGCATTCATAGAACCTTGCTGTTGATATTGCTGAATGCCAACAAGAACCGCCACCGCGACAGAGGCAGCAATACCGTACTGTCCAGCAACCTGAATAAATTGTTTAACTTTGGGTTGTACTACAGACAAGAACGAGCGTTTAGGTTTCGGCGCAAGAATCGTTGGCTCTTGCTCTAATGCATTAGCAATACGCTGCGACAAAGTTTCATCTAAATATTCAGGTAACTCATCACGTAACGCGTCACCGATAAGGTGATATCGCTCCCATGTCGCAGATAGAGAAGGATCTTCCAGTAAGGCTTTCATTGATTGCTCGGACGGTAATTCATTATCCATCAGAGCTGAAATGCGTTCTTTTGATGTAGTCATACTAACCCGTTACTCCATTTCAAAGCAGGATAATCCTAATCTATTCCCTGCAGTACGGCCTTAAGACGATTATCAATAACTTCCCGAGCACGAAAAATACGAGAGCGGACAGTGCCAACAGGACAACCAATCACTTCTGCTATCTCGTCGTAGCTCAAACCTTCTATTTCACGCAACGTAATCACTGTACGTAAATCTTCCGGTAATGATTGCAATGCATCGGTTACCGTTTGTCGCACCTGATCTGATGACAGTAAACGTTCAGGGCTCGCTATATCCCGTAACGCATCACCAGAGTCATACTGTTCCGCATCACCAATATCAACATCCATTCCCGGTGGACGTCGGCCATTAGAGACCAGATAATTCTTCGCCGTATTTACAGCAATACGATACAGCCATGTATAAAAAGCACTGTCGTTCCTGAATGAAGGCAAAAAACGATAAGCACTGATAAACACTTCCTGTACCACATCGGCACCATCGCTCGGGTTACTCACATAGCGGCTAACCAGATTCATGATCTTGCGTTGGTATTTTGTTACCAACAGGTTAAATGCTTGTTTATCACCATGTTGCACTCGTTCAACTAACCGTTGATCGATCTCTATATCGCTCATATCGACGCCGATTTCCTCCAAATTTTCACTATCGGCCCGAAGTAGCACTCTTAATCAGACAGTATTTTTGGAGAAAAGTTCTATTCTCCGCAAAAAAACGTGATCCGGGCTGTACCTGACCATCAGTTGGGCTAGTATAAAGCTTTCCTCATCAAGGCCAATGATACTTATGAAACAGAATGTTGAATACTCCTGCGATGTTTTGATCATTGGCAGTGGTGCCGCAGGCCTCACTTTAGCATTACGCTTAGCAGATCATGCAAAAGTGATGGTATTGAGCAAAGGACCCTTAAGTGAAGGGGCTACCTATTATGCCCAGGGAGGCATCGCTGCTGTTGCTGAAGAGACAGATAGCGTCGAATCTCACGTGAATGACACACTGATCGCGGGAGCCGGTTTATGTGATAAAGCCATTGTTGAATTTACCGCAGAAAATGCCAAAGAATCGATTGATTGGCTAATTCAGCAAGGAGTGCCCTTCGATAAAGAAGAGACAACCTCAGAAGATGGCGAACCAGCTTATCATTTAACCCGCGAAGGTGGTCACAGTCACCGACGGATTTTCCATTCAGCCGACTCCACCGGAAAATCGGTTGAAGTCACGCTCGTTGATCGCGTGCGCCAACACCCAAATATTCAGTTAATGGAACGCTTTAATGCTGTTGATCTGATCACAACCCGCAAACTGGGTATTCCGGGCAACCGCATTCTTGGTACCTACATTTGGAATCGGACCAAAGAACAGGTTGAAACAGTAAAAGCCCGTTTTGTTGCGTTAGCTACGGGCGGTGCGTCAAAAGTATATCAATATACCTCTAATCCGGATGTCAGCTCTGGTGATGGTATTGCGATGGCCTGGCGAGCAGGCTGTCGGGTTGCCAACATGGAATTTAATCAATTCCATCCAACGACACTTTTCCATCCAGATGATCGCAATTTTCTGCTGACCGAAGCTTTACGCGGTGAAGGAGCTTTATTAAAACGCCCTGATGGTTCTCGCTTCATGCCCGATTTTGACCCGCGGGCAGAATTGGCACCACGCGATATTGTCGCTCGCGCCATTGATTATGAAATGAAGCGCCTCGGTGCTGACTGTATGTTTTTAGATATCAGCCATAAACCGGCAGAATTTGTTAGCAAGCACTTCCCTACTATTTATGAACGCTGTCTGAAACTCGGCATTGATATCACCAAGCAACCGATACCGGTTGTACCCGCAGCCCACTATACCTGTGGCGGTGTAATGAGTGACAAGTTTGGTCAAACTGACATTCCTGGTCTTTATGCAATAGGTGAAGTGTCATACACCGGGTTACATGG
>CAIZDF010000293.1 GCA_903931645.1 uncultured Tolumonas sp. | reverse complement strand
GCGGTATTGATACCGATCAATTCACCTTTGAGGTTGACCAGTGCGCCACCGGAGTTACCAGAATTGATAGCCGCATCCGTCTGAATAAAGTTCTCAATATTCTCTATATTCAGCCCGCTGCGGCCTAATGCGCTGACAATACCAGAGGTCACAGTTTGTCCGAGACCAAATGGGTTACCAATCGCAATGGCAAAATCACCAACCCGCAGTTGTTCTGAGTTAGCTAGCTTAATTTCTGTTAAGCCGTCAGCTTTAATTTGCAATAACGCGATGTCTGATTGTTGATCCTCACCAATCTTTTTCGCTTTGACTTCCCGACCATCCTTGAGGGTAACTTTGATTTCATCGGCGCCATCAACCACGTGATGGTTGGTGATGATATATCCCTTGGCTGCATCAATAATAACGCCCGATCCTAACGCTTGGAACGGTTGTTCCTGCACCTGAGAATCAGGGGCATCAGGCCCGAAGAAGAAGCGGAATTGCTCTGGGATCTCCTGACGGGTTACTTTTTTGCCTGACACCAAAATCGTGACCACTGCCGGTGTCACCTGTTCAACAACAGGGGCTAGACTCGGCATTTCCTGACCGTTGATACTTAACGGCAAAGCTGCCTGGGCAGGTAATGCAGATAAAGCCATACTCAAACTTAATGCTACCGCACTCAACATGTGTCGGGTATTGCTCATGCGCCACAACTCCTTACAAACAAGACCAGGTAATTACCAACTCATTGTTATATGACAACAATCACAGAAAAGAGTTCATTAAGCTTTGTGATCATTTAATAAACCAGACGGTTCACCGGAATAATCCAACGGTTGTTGCACACCGTCTTTAGCTGTTGCAATCGGTTCTTTTTCTTCTGCAGGAACGTCGGGCTGAAAATTATAGACGCTACTGCTAGTCAGTTTTTCACTGTGTTCAGCCATATGTTGAGACATGCGCTGATATTGGGTGTCCAGTTGTTCCATCAGGCTGGAGAAGCCGACAAAATGATCCTGAACATCACGTTTGTATTGTTCAAATTCTTTGCGAGTTTTAGTCAGCTCTTTGTGTAATTTGGCGGCATCTCCTGCTCGAGAGGTAGCGCGGCCGGCGACAAAACCAACAATCAGGCCAATGAGTACAAACAAAATCATGGTGAATTCGGTCATCATAACAACACCTTAATACATAGACAGGATACGGCTTCACTATAGCCGCAGCGGAAAAGTAAGTGTATCGCTTTTGTTATGCCGATGCTAAGGAGTGTGACTTTGTAACCGAAAGCAGAAATCGAATCGACAGTGATTCATTTTTTCCTAAGAATAAACTCAAAATCAAGATGCTTTTCTCATCAGCTTCTCCTATAATCTTGCGGCCCACGTTACAGGCCACCTCCGTAGACGGTGCCCACGCCGCTACGTGTGGACTAGCAACTCCTGCAGGTCTTGTATTCGAAGGGGTACAAGCGAAAGCATTCACAGATTGCGTCTCAAGATAGACGTGATTGTTTTTTTATTTAGGTAATTTGGGTTTACTCGATGAAAACTTTCGTTGCCAAGCCAGAAACCGTAAAGCGTGACTGGTACGTTGTTGACGCAGAAGGCAAAACTTTAGGTCGTCTGGCTACTGAAATCGCTTCCCGTTTACGTGGTAAGCATAAAGCAGAATACACTCCGCATGTTGATACTGGCGATTACATCGTTGTTATCAATGCTGAGAAAATCACTGTGACTGGTAATAAAGCTGCGGCTAAAACTTACTACTCCTACTCTGGTTTTCCAGGTGGTTTGAAGTCTATTACTTTTGACAAATTGATCGTTCGCAAGCCAGAAATGATTCTTGAGATCGCGGTCAAAGGTATGTTGCCAAAGGGCCCGCTGGGTCGTGCCATGCTTCGTAAACTGAAAGTTTACGCAGGTACCGAGCACAATCACGCTGCTCAACAACCTCAAGTACTGGACATCTAATCGGGAGCTGGCAAATGGCTGACAATCAATATTACGGCACTGGCCGTCGCAAAAGCGCTACCGCTCGTGTGTTTGCTAAAGTAGGTAGCGGCGATATCGTTATCAATAAGCGTTCACTGCAAGACTATTTTAGTCGTCCTACCGCTCGTATGGTGGTTATGCAGGCTCTGGAACTGGTTGAAATGACCGGTAAACTGGATCTGTATATCACTGTAGCTGGTGGTGGTATCACTGGTCAGGCTGGCGCTATCCGTCACGGTATTACCCGTGCACTGATGCAATATGACGAATCACTGCGTCCTGCTCTGCGTAAAGCTGGCTTTGTTACTCGTGACGCTCGTCGCGTTGAACGTAAGAAAGTTGGTCTGCACAAAGCGCGTAAGCGTCCACAGTACTCCAAGCGTTAATTTTTACGCTTATACAGTATTTGTGTTGCGAAGAAACCGTCTGGCGAAAGCCGGGCGGTTTTTTTTATCCAAAAAATACCCGTTCTTGTGCTATAAACAGTGTTTATTGTTATCAGTTTGTGTCGTAGCTCAAACCCTGAAGGCTTCAGGTAGTAGAAATTATCGGCGACAGGTATCATGTTGATAACAGGATGTAATCAGGCCGGAGAGCAGTAAAGATGAAAAAAGTCGAAGCGATCATTAAACCGTTTAAACTGGATGATGTGCGTGAAGCACTGGGTGAAATCGGTATTAGTGGCATGACAGTTTCAGAAGTAAAAGGATTTGGTCGTCAAAAAGGCCATACTGAACTGTATCGTGGTGCGGAATATGTGGTGGATTTTCTGCCGAAGGTAAAATTGGAATTAGTTGTTAACGACGCTGATGTTGAAAGCTGCATTGAAGCCATCAATCGCAGTGCTAAAACCGGTAAAATAGGTGACGGCAAGATTTTCGTGACTACGGTTGAGCGTGTTATTCGTATTCGTACCGGTGAAGAGAACGAAGAAGCGATTTAATCTCTTCCGGTATGACCACATCGTTGCTGTTCATGTGAACAGGTGGCGATGTGGTTTTGTTTTTTATGACGATATGATTTGTTTTTATGAGTAGTTGGCATGTTGTTCAGATCGCTTTTCCTGCTGATGCTATTTTTGTTGTCGGCGTGCAGCTCCACGACAACACATCGCCCGGATAATCCGGAGAATATCTGTGATATTTTCCGGCAAAATAGCGATTGGTATGATGCAGCGAAGGATATGCAGGCGCGCTGGAAGGTGCCATTAACAGTGCCAATGGCGATGATGTATCAAGAGTCTAGTTTCAAACATGATGCTAAACCGCCAATGGATTACTTCTTATTTATTCCCTTGGGCCGGCGCAGTTCTGCATATGGTTATGCGCAAGTAAAAGATGAAGTCTGGGAAGATTATAAGAACCAGACTGGTAATAGCTGGGCGGATCGTGATGACTTTGCCGATGCGATTGATTTTATGGGTTGGTATTCGTATAAAACCAGCCGGGTGAATAAAATTGCACCGTCCGATGCGTACAACCAATATCTTAATTATCATGAAGGTTGGGGCGGATTTCGCCGAGGCACACAAAATGAAAAACGTTGGTTATTGAAAACCTCACGTGTTGTGGAAGCCCGCGCGAAACGATATGCCACCCAGTTTAAACAATGTCGCAGTTCGCTGTGAGCACCGAATTTTAGAGGAGGCAGCATGCCGTTATTAGATAGTTTTACCGTTGACCATACTCGCATGCAAGCACCCGCTGTGCGTGTCGCAAAGCAGATGCAAACCCCGCATGGCGATCCGATCACCGTATTTGATTTGCGTTTTTGTGTACCGAATCAGCAGATTTTGCCTGAGCGTGGCATTCATACGCTAGAGCACTTGTTTGCTGGTTTTATGCGTGATCATTTAAATGGCAATGGTGTTGAAATTATTGATATTTCACCGATGGGTTGCCGCACTGGTTTTTATATGAGTTTGATCGGCACACCGGACGAAGCGCGTGTCGCTGCAGCATGGCAAGCTGCCATGGAAGATGTGCTGAAGGTGGTCGATCAGGCGAAGATCCCTGAGTTGAATGAATATCAATGCGGCACATATCGAATGCATTCAT
>CAIZDF010000292.1 GCA_903931645.1 uncultured Tolumonas sp. | reverse complement strand
GGGCCGCTTGGAAGGGTTCAATGGTGGTGTGATGGTTGCCCCATCGGCACATCATGGCTGGTACGATCTGCTGGTGGCATCCACCGAGCAAGCGAATACCTTTTTAACGCTGGAACATGATGGCAACAGCTATCCAACACGTCCGGTTGCCAATAACCAGCCGCAGCCTGATCCAAATAGCCTGTTAGAGCTGCGGTTTGCCGGCGACAACTGGCTCACCATGCCTTAACCTGGCATACCAGAGGCGTTAATGATGGAGTTAACGCCTCTTCGCTGGAAAATTCAGCAGCGTTGGTTATAATCCCCGCCCTTTTGACCACCGAGACATCTTAATCATGGCCCATACTGCTTGTGCGCTGCATATTTTGGTAAAACATGAAGCTCAGGCACTCGACCTGATGAAACAATTAGCCGCTGGCGCGAACTTTCAGCAATTAGCAAAGAAATATTCGACTTGCCCTTCAAAAAAACGCGGTGGCGATCTGGGCGAATTTAAAAAAGGCGATATGGTACCAGCCTTTGATAAAGCCGTATTTTCCTGCGAAGTGATGAAACCGTTCGGCCCGGTGAAAACCCGCTTCGGTTACCACATCATTAAGGTGTTATTCCGCACCTAACCCGACGGGTTGCGGTCGTTACGCGTAACAAAATACTTTTCCTCATAGCCTGAACAGGTAAGATAAATACTCCTCTATCTTACCCGGGCTTTGACATGTCATCCGGTTCATTACAGCAACCTGCGTTTATTCGTTTTTTAAGTAGCATGGCTCTTTCTTCCCTCGCCTATCAGATGCTGGTAGTGGCGGTCGGCTGGCAGGTTTATGACCTGACCCACAGTGCCATGAGTTTGGGTTTGATTGGCTTGATGCAATTCACCCCGCAATTTCTGCTGACACTGGTGGTAGGTCACGTTGCCGATCGTTATGACCGCCGTTTAATCGTCGTCGGCACCCGCTTATTACAAGCCCTGCTGGTCAGCATCTTGGCATTGGGCAGCTGGCAAGGCTGGATCGCCATCCACGGCATTTTTGCCTGTGCCTTTTTACTCGGCGCCACGCGGGCATTTGAATCACCTGCCCAGCAAGCACTGTTACCAAGCTTAATTGATAGCAGCAACTTGCCCCGCGCGTTAGCCCTGAACAGCTCATTGCGTGAAGCCTCGGTGATCATCGGCCCGGCGTTAGGCGGGTTGTTGTATGCGTTGCATCCGGAAATGGTGTATTGGTGCAGTGCGGTGAGTTTTTTACTCGCCAGTGTGGCCATGTCGTTAGTCCCCAAACCGGCCAAAGTCGTGCATCGCGAACCACCAACGCTGCGCTCGGTATTTGCCGGCTTTAGTTATATCCGCCATAACCCCGTGGTGTTGGGAGCTATCTCACTCGATCTGTTTTCGGTGTTACTTGGCGGTGCCACGGCACTGTTACCAATATTTGCCCGTGATATTTTAAACACCGGCCCATGGGGTTTGGGGTTATTGCGCGCAGCGCCATCGGTCGGTGCGGTAGTGATGTCATTACTGTTGGCCCGTTATGCGATCCGTAACCATGCGGGAAAAATCATGTTTGCCGCAGTGGCCGTGTTCGGAGTGGCGACCATTATTTTCGGCTTATCCGAATCGTTCCTGATCTCTTTTACGGCGTTACTGGTGTTGGGTGCGTCTGACATGGTCAGTGTGGTCGTGCGTTCATCGCTCATTCAGCTGGAGACACCGGATGAGATGCGGGGCCGCGTCAGTGCGGTGAATTTTATCTTTATCGGCGCATCGAATCAGTTAGGGGAATTTGAATCGGGCGTCACTGCTGCCTGGTGGGGCGTCGTGCCGGCGGTAGTGGTCGGGGGAATTGGCACCTTGCTGATTGTCGCACTGTGGATGAAATATTTCCCCGCGCTGGTACAGCGTCAGCAGCTCACCAAAGCCGTGAGTTAACCGCTCACGAATAATTTGCCAGCCCCAATCTAAGGTCTGGCAAATCCATGGTTTATTTCAGCTGTTCGGTTAATTTGGCAATGTGATCTGGTGTGATCCCGCAGCAACCACCAATAATGGATGCGCCAAGTTCAACCCACTTTTGCGCCCAAGTCAGATAGGCATCGGGCCCTAAGTCCGCACGGATTTCATCAAGCTCTGCGTTGGCTTCTGCCTCTTTCGATTGTGCCGGAAAGGCATTGGCATAGACACCGACCGGGATCTCTTTCCCCTGGCGTTTGATTTCCGCCACCGCATCCCGCACCGCTGCTGACATCACTTCCGGCTGACTGCAATTAAACAGCACGGCTGAAACATTTAACTCGATGGCCGCCGCCACTGCGTCAGTGACCGTTTCACCAGAGCGCAGTAAGGCTTTACCACCCGCAGGCTCATCATCCAGTGTAAACGACACCCATAGTGGTTTGCTGTCATCGCCCAACGCCTGACGCACGGCTTTAATTTCTGCAATCGAGCTTTGTGTTTCCGCCAACCAGTGATCAACAAAGGCTTCTTGAGCTGCAATCAATACGCGGTAAATACGCAGTGCCGCTTCCAGCTGAAACAGATCCGGGCGATAAGAGCCCAATACCGGCGACAAAGAACCGGCGACTTTCACCGGATGCGATGCATGATCCGCACAGGCGCGCGCAATTTCCGCTGCCAGCGTTGCCAGCTCATGCCCGCGCTCGGTAAAGCGGAGTTCACCAATATGGAATGGCACCACCGCGTAACTGTTGGTGGTAATGATATCGGCACCACTGGCAATAAACGCATTATGCGCTTGCGAAACGTATTGCGGCGCCTCTAATAAAGCCAACGCGGACCACTCTGGTTGCTGGAACGGTGCGCCAATGCGTTTCAACTCACGCCCCATACCGCCATCAAGAATTTGCACTTTATTCACGCCACAACTCCTTTTGTTTTAGCCACAGAAAAACACTGTCTGAGCCAGATTATATAGTTCGATATACCATTCTTTCATGCGTGTTAGTTATAACCTATTGCGAAATATGAGAATAGATATGCAAATATCTTAGTAAGCCCTTGCCGGTTTTTCTGATACATCTTGGCGTAAGCAAAACTATCTTACGTTGAAGGAACAATGATGCCGGGTAAAACACTATTAACGCTGAGTCTGTTGGCAACCGCCGTATTAAGTCACACTGCAACCGCCGGCGAAACGCTGGATCGCGTCAAACACAACGGTGAACTGGTTGCGGTGATGGATCAAAGCTACCCACCTTATTCCTTCCTGAATGATAAAAATGAAGAAGATGGCTTTGACGTCGATGTAGTCAAAGAAGTCGCCAAACGTCTGGGCGTGAAAAGTAAAATCGAAACGCCATCCTGGGAAGTGATTGCCGCCGGGCACTGGCGTGGCCGTTGGGATATCTGCATCTGCTCAATGACCCCCGATGAGAAAAAAGCCAAAGGCCTTGATTTTGTGGCCCCGTATTACAGCTCACCCGCGGTGCTAGTCACCAACGCAACGGGTAGCAGCATCAATAGCGTCAGCGATATCGAAGGTAAGCGTATTGGCATCGAGCAAGGCTCCTCTTACGAGCGTTATTTACAAAAAGATTTGGTGATCGGTTACGGCGCCAAACCAATTCAATATCCATTTAAACAAGTGCAACCGACCCCCTACAGCAGTGAAGATCTGGCATATCAAGATCTCGGCTTAGGTGCAGGAAAACGCATCGACGGTATTGTGGCTAATCTGGTGACGGCAAATAAACGCATTCAGGCCACCAGCGGCAAATTCAAAATCGTCGGAGCCCCTTTGTATGAAGAGCCAAACTGGGTTGCTGTGGATAAAGGCGATCAGGAATGGAATGCCACCATTAAAACCATTATCAACGAGCTGCATAAAGACGGCACATTAAAGAAAATCTCGCTGAAATGGATTGGTTCTGACATTACCGCGCAATAAGTTCTTCACCACAGACGCTTAGTTGATAAAGCGTCTGTGGTTCACTGCGTATTTATTCTTCTTTTCCCCATTTTACTATTGCCTTCTGCCAGACCATCTTCGATCATGTGGGTTTGGTCACTTTGAGGGAACAATCATGCAAAGCAAAACTCTGCGTCGTTTAGTGCTGCTGGCTGGCGCGATGGCAATTAGCCATTCTGCCATTGCAGGTGAAACATTGGATCGTATCAAAAAGAACGGCGAGCTGGTCGGCGTTATGGATCAAGCCTATCCACCGTATTCATTTTTGAATGCCAAAAATGAAATGGACGGCATGGATGTCGATCTGACCAAAGAATTTGCAAAACGTCTGGGTGTGAAGGCCAAAATTGAAACCCCAGCATGGGAAGTGATCACCTCCGGTAACTGGCGTGGCCGTTGGGATATCTGTATTTGCTCCATGACTCCCGATGCACAACGTGCGCGTTCGCTGGATTTCGTGACCCATTATTACAGCTCACCAGCCGTGCTGGTTACTTCCGTCAAAGGAAATGCGTTGACTAAAGTTGCTGACATGGAAGGCAAAAAAATCGCCGCCCAGCAAGGTGGCTCCTATGAGCGTTACCTGAATAAAACGCTGGCGATGGAAGGTTTCGGTGCGAAACCAATTCAATATCCATTCAAGAGTGTTCAGGTTGCCCCTTACGGCAGTGAAGATTTGGCCTATCAAGATCTCTCTTTAGGTGCAGGTAAACGTATTGATGGTCTGGTGTCTAATCTGGTCACTGCCAATGAACGTATCAAAAAGACGCCGGGCAAATTTAAGCTGGTGGGTGATGCGTTATATGAAGATCCAAACTGGGTCGCTACCGATAAAGGCGACAAAGAATGGCACGATACCGTCGTGAAAATCTTCGAAGAGATGCGTAAAGATGGCACTCTGAAACAGATCTCCATCAAATGGATCGGTACTGATATCTCCCGTTAAGCGCATCAAGTTGTAAAACTTTCAACAAGGGCGAGTTTTCGCCCTTGTTTCTGCTTAGTAGACTGCATTTTGTGACACATTTCGCTAAACTAGCGTTTTTCTGATTCCACCTGAAAGGATTTCTCATTGAACCGCAACACCATCATG
>CAIZDF010000291.1 GCA_903931645.1 uncultured Tolumonas sp. | reverse complement strand
GGTTTAGACGCGGTGGGTTATGTCACCAGTGACACCTTGTGGGATGAATTTGCCAAACTGGATGCCCCACCAGCCCGCTTAGTTGTGTTAGGTGGTGGGCCCATAGGCTGCGAATTAGCGCAGAGTTTTGCCCGTTTAGGCTCACAGGTTTTTCAAATCGAAATGGCACCACGGATCTTAAGCCGTGAAGATATGGAAGTGTCTGAACTGGCCCAATGTGCACTGGAGCAAGATGGTGTAGCCGTGCTGACCAGTCACAAGGCGCTGCGTTGTGAACAAGATGGTGAACGCAAATTCATTATTGTGGAACATGAAAGAGTCGAACAACGCATTGAGTTTGATGCATTAATTTGCGCGGTTGGCCGAGTTGCCCGTTTGTCCGGTTATGGGTTGGAAGCATTAGGCATTGAAACCAATCGCACCGTACTAACCAACGAATATCTGGAAACCCTCTACCCCAACATTTTTGCCGCCGGCGATGTCGCTGGTCCCTATCAATTTACGCATACCGCGTCACATCAGGCTTGGTATGCTGCTGTTAATGCTCTGTTTGGTGACTGGAAAAAGTTCAAAGTCGACTATCGTGTTATTCCATGGACAACCTTTGTGGACCCAGAGATTGCCCGTGTTGGTCTAAACGAACAGGAAGCCAAAGAAAAAGGCATCGCCTATGAAATCACCCGCTATGGTATTCACGATCTTGATCGCGCCATTGCAGACAGTGCAGCATATGGTTTTGTGAAGGTTTTAACCCTTCCGGGTAAAGATCGCATCCTCGGCGTCACCATAGTCGGGGCTCATGCCAGCGACCTGTTGGCTGAATTTGTGCTGGCAATGAAACATGGTTTGGGGCTTAACAAAATTCTGGCCACTATCCATACCTACCCAACCATGTCAGAAGCCAATAAATATGTCGCTGGCGAATGGAAACGTCAGCACGCACCTCAACGCATATTAATATGGCTAGCGCATTACCATTCATGGAAACGCAATGAAAAAATAACATATTAATTTCACTCACATAAGCGGCTGAAATTGTCTATGCTAAGCAAAAGAATATAACGCTGTTTGTTGTACCGTTCCCGACAAAAACAAGTTAGAACGCGTGAATAGCTATCATTTGAATCTTCCCAAATAAGATTTTTCTAATGCAGATCGCTATTTCCGACTAAGGATGTTGGGAACTGTGCCGAAAACACTACAATCCGTACCGCTTTCTTCTTTCTGTGGATCTGTTGCTATGAAAAATGTGGATTACCTTCGTTTTTATCGGTTCTTGCTCGGTTTGACCATCAAAGAAAAATTCCAGCTCATTTTCTGGCTACCTTTATTGATGATCATTGGTATCACTTGGTTCCTTGTATCGCACAGCACTGATTTGAGTCTGACAGACCCTTATGTTCTGACGATGCTGGTGTTATCTATCACTATTTTTGCAGCTATCAGCTTCTACCTGAATAGTTTCTTTACCCACTCCATTGGCACAATCAGCCAAGCGGTGCGGGCAGTTGCCAATGGCGATTTAACCGTAAGATTAAATCTGCCAGTAAATCGTGATGAATTTAGCCAGTTATCACGTGATATCGACACTATGACCGACCGTCGTCAAAGTGTTCTCAAACTCATCAACGAAAGCGCGGATGGTCTGGAACTGTTTGCCGAAGAATTCCGTTCTGCCGCTGAAGAAGGCGAAGAACTGGCAAGAAATCAACGTCACTACATCGACTCACTGGCAACCGCCAGGGAAGAGAGGACTGCAGCGAGCCGTGAAGGGGCGCATAACGCCAACGAAACGTCGACACAAACACGCCAACCC
>CAIZDF010000290.1 GCA_903931645.1 uncultured Tolumonas sp. | reverse complement strand
TGACTTATAGAGTAATTGAGTAAAAATTTATAGTATTAAACTATTTGTTAACATGAAAAAAGTACTAAACTGATGGAAAAATAGTTTGGTGGTGAAAAAATGAAAATTGTTCATAAGTTAATATTGTTAATATTGGTTGGTTTTTTGGGGAATGCTGCGATCAGTTTTGTTGGTTTTTCACAGCTTTCCGGTATTAATCATGACATGCTAATGGTCATGGATAATACGTTACCCAGCTTTAACATATTAAATCATGTAGATAAAATGTTTTTGGATTCTCGTATTGCGATGCGTGCTCATGTTATGTCTACATCAGCAGATAAGAAAGCAAAACTTGAAGATCGTTTCCGTAAGGATATGAATAAAGCTCTGGATTTATTATCTCAATATGAAAAATTCATTTCTGATGAAACTGATAGAGCAAACTACCAAAAAGTTAAATCTGATGTTGAGCAATATAATAAAGACTCTGAAATCACGCTTTCTCTTTCAAAGGAAAATAAAACTGAAGAAGCAATCGCAAATATAGAGCGTTTGTCTACCATTGCAAGTCAAGCTTCCTTATCCATCGATGATAGCGTTAAATATAACGAGCAATTGGCACGAAATATTAATGCCAAAGATCATGAGAATTATCAAAAATCAAAGTGGATTTTAATGGCCTCGTCCATTGCTATTACCTGTTTTTTAGCATTGATTGGCTGGTTTATTTATCGTCAACTTCACAATGGATTAGAAATAGCACAGACAACTATTTCCCGTATTGAGCATTCATTAGATTTTACACTTAGGGCTGATGTGCGTGGAAATGATGAAATAAGTCAAATGCTGAAGACGTTCAATCAATTAATTAGTCGGATGCAGTATAACTTACGTGAAATATTAGGCAGTGTTGAAAAGGTTGCGGATAACGCAGCACAACTACAACGATCAGCGCAGCGAGTATCAGAAGGTTCTAGCTCACAAAATGCATCAACATCGCATATGGCTGCTTCGGTAGAAGAAATGACGGTCAGCATTAATCATGTCGCAGATCAGGCAAAAACAACGAGTGATCAATCCAATGAGGTTGGTCGCAAGGCCGAAGATGGGCAAGAAGTTATCGCTCATACTGTTGATAACATTCACGCCATAGCAGTAGCTGTCGACAATGCTGCCCAAGATATTAAACAACTTGAAGATAAAGGCCGTGAAATTGAATCGGTGATCAACATTATCCGAGCTGTCGCTGAACAAACTAACCTACTGGCATTGAATGCCGCAATCGAAGCTGCGCGCGCGGGGGAACAAGGCCGTGGTTTTGCTGTAGTAGCGGATGAAGTTCGTAGCCTCGCCGCACGCACTGCTACTTCAACTAAAGAAATTGGCGAGATCATCAAAACTATCCAAAATGTATCGACTTCCGCAGTAAAAAGAATGCAAGAAGCGACATTAAAAGTTGAACAAGGTGTCAGTGGTGCCGGTTTGGCTAACGGCACGATGGAGGAGATATGCAGGGTTGCAACAGAGAGTGTATCACTGGTTGCAGATATATCTCATGCTATTAGAGAGCAAGGTGCCGCAACAGACTCTATTGCTCAGCAAGTAGAAAATGTAGCTTCAATGGTAGATGAAAACACACAAGCCGCTAATGAAACAGCCGCATTAGCCAGTGATTTAGCAAGAATATCGGATGAAATGAAAGGTGTCGTTTCTGCGTATCGACTATAAGCAGTTTATTGGATATATGGCGATGCCAATTTCATCAACCTGTAGTAATAGTGTTCTCTGGTTGCGGTAGTTGCCTAAACCGACATCTTCTGCAGAAGAAAAATTAGAAATACCTGCTATGGAGTTATTTGAATCATAATCAGAAAAAGCACTAGAACTGGGTGATTAAGATTCCAGATGAATGCGAATTAGCGCGGCAGTCTAATACGTATAGAAAAAAGAGATGAGAAAACCTCATCTCTTTTCATGTTGCCCATAATGGTATGGGCCAATTTTTCTCCAGAAAAAACGGATATCGCCCAGAGCCTTTTCTACCCATATCCGCAAATAACAGCTATGCCAAAACTTGCCATTCCCACGGCATAACTTCTGCACTCACTTATCCGCTTTATCTATTCCAAGCCACACTCACGCTTCCTGAATTTCTAACGCTAGCATAACCAAACCACACTAGACAAAAGACCGTAATTCGGACCGGAGACTGTTGAAGCGTATAACATCACAAACTATCGACGTTGCTGACGAATTGACGGGCATGCACCGATCAAATTGATTAATCAGAAATGAGTTGCAAAGAGGGAAGGTTACGCTGAAAAGACAGGATATCGACCAGAAGCCAAAAACAAAAAAGCCTCACATAGCTGTGAGGCTTTAATATGCCTGGT
>CAIZDF010000289.1 GCA_903931645.1 uncultured Tolumonas sp. | reverse complement strand
TCCATACCCAACTCAGCACAAAGGGACGGGAGTGCGTCAGCTTGATTTTCAATGAGCTCATCCATTGTCATCATCGTGATAACAGCCTGTGCGCCTGCTTCTTTGAATGATTTTAAGGAATCCCCAACAGAAACCCCTTTTGTTCCAGGACAAGGGGTGAAGATCAGTTTTGCGCCATTGTTTAAAGTCAGAATGTCAAACGGGTGCATCATAAACAAAGATCCCATATTAATTTTCAGTTATTGCCCATCCAGATAATGTTTTGTTTATGCATTTTCCGAATTATTGAAATGAGCAATCAGCGTAAATGGGTCTGTACCGCTTAATTATTGGCGCAGCACAGACTCTTTTTTTAGGCTGAAAGGAAGTATTTCCGTTTAATCCAAAGTGAAACATTCACCAGACCAATCATTACTGGCACTTCCACGAGTGGCCCGATGACCGCAGCAAAAGCAGCACCAGAGTTGATGCCATACACGGCAACCGCGACTGCGATGGCAAGCTCAAAGTTATTACTGGCCGCAGTAAACGAGAGTGTTGCGCTCTTCTCATAACTCGCGCCTAAGCGTTTGCACATGAAAAAGGAGATGGCAAACATCGCCACAAAATAGAGCAGTAACGGGATAGCAATACGTACTACATCAAACGGAAGGCTAACAATCAGTTTTCCTTTCAGACTGAACATCACCACGATGGTGAACAGCAGAGCAACCAATGTGATCGGGCCGATTTTCGGAACAAAATGAGTGTGATACCACTCTTTAGAAACAAAGCGCAGCATGAT
The DNA here is from genome assembly GCA_903931645.1 of uncultured Tolumonas sp. Classification (GTDB taxonomy): domain Bacteria; phylum Pseudomonadota; class Gammaproteobacteria; order Enterobacterales; family Aeromonadaceae; genus Tolumonas. The sequence continues at coordinate 943 of CAIZDF010000289.1, read as the reverse complement.
CACGCGGGTCAGCACACCAGCAATACAAGGTATTCCCAGATAGATGAAAACACTCTCCGCAATTTGCGCGATAGAGATATCAACAATAGAACCGGATAATCCGAACAGCGGCGGCAGTACGGTGATAAACAACCAAGCGTAAGCACTGAAAAACAGTACCTGAAATATTGAGTTAAACGCCACCAGACCGGCGGCATATTCCGTTGAACCTTTCGCTAACTCATTCCAAACAATTACCATAGCAATACAGCGCGCCAGACCAATCATGATAAGCCCCACCATATATTCCGGCTTGTCATGCAGGAAAATCACCGCCAGTGCGAACATGAGTACTGGCCCAATGATCCAGTTTTGGATCAGCGATAGATTTAGCACTTTTCTGTCGCGGAATACATCTGGCAGCTCTTCATACCGCACCTTGGCAAATGGCGGATACATCATCAGGATCAACCCAGCAGCAATCGGAATATTAGTTGTGCCGACCTTAAAGCTGTTAATGAAGTTCTCCACACCCGGCACTAAAAAACCAAGACTGACCCCCAACGCCATTGCGGCAAAAATCCAGACGGTCAGATACCGGTCCAAAAATGAGAGTTTGCGCGTTACATCGCTCATGGCACTATTTTCCTTAATATGTTGAATCATTACTTCTGAAGTTAAAAATACGAAACGTCCGTTAATGCCGGCAAAGTTGCTGAAGTCGTGCAATACCGGTTGGATCATCCAGCTGTAATGGCACGACGGCCCAACGTTTTGCGTGCTGTTCTGTAACCTGAGCCAGAAATTGCTGCTCATTCAGCGCACGTTGCTGCAATAATGCCGATGAAGAGGTCGTGAGCATCAGACTGTTATTAATAACCCACGCCCACGGTTTAATGCCTGCACGGCGTAAATCTGCCTGTAAGTTGGCAGCTTCTAAAACAGGCGTTTGTTCTGCCAATGT
>CAIZDF010000288.1 GCA_903931645.1 uncultured Tolumonas sp. | reverse complement strand
GGGGATCATAATTGTTGCTCCTTGCTGTTAGGGATCATCGTTCCGATGACTTTGTGAGCGGGTTTATCAGTTAAACCAAGCTCATTGCGCATATAGAGGTAGTTGAGATCACCGCCGAGACGGGTTGTTTTCAGGGGGGGTAATGACTTCAGCAGGGGTAACCATGCCTTGTCGTCCGAAGTGGCAATATAGGGAGCTAACCAAGAAAGTCGGCCGTGTTCACGAAGACTCTCTTTGACTTGGGTTTCTTTAGCCGCTTGCGCTAATGACGAGCTATCATCCAGATTGTTGATCACGAGTGTCGCTAGACGTTGCAATGCTGCATTATCAGAACTTAGCCAGTGCTGACCGTTGGCTTCACCAAACGCAGCCAGTAATACCAAGGGTTGTAAGGCGAAGTTGTGATAACTGAGTGCACGGCTACGACGTTTTAATTCATTCGGTAACGAGCCATCGGCATTAATTTTCGACATGGCATTGAGAAAGATGGCACCCGACCAGTCAAACATATCCTGTCGATTTAACACGACCGCGGTGGTGATCACGCCCCAAGCAGCCCAGTAATCATGATTATTGATCTGTTCTGGTTTCCGATTGCTGTAATCAATCATCACTTCACCAGCCAACAGCCCCAGCCAACGCTCCAGTTCCTGTCGTTCATTCTTCGGAAAGTGGCTATCACTTTCTGGTAGGTTCAGTTGTATTTTCAGATAGTTCGCAGAAATGGCCCCAAGAGTCCATTTGCGAATGGCTTTCCCAACCGCAGATTTAGTGGGTTGTAATAAGGCGCCAGCTTTGGCCCATGCCAGCCAATGTTGACGTAAACATTGCAGGTCTTGTTCTTTCCCTTTTCCTTTGAATAATTGATCGGTCAACGAAGCAGAGAGTTGCTGAAGATCTGTCATGGGGGCAGACAGTGCTTTATAACGAGCTTCATTGTCCTCATCGATCACGTCTTTCGATTTTTTGGTTTGTACATATTTACTGGGAATATCTAACTCACCTTTATAGACATTTATTGGTGGGCAATCATCAGCTTTATCGGACGATTTAAACTCCAACGGACCATTCAAATAACCGGATGGCGTTTGTAGTGTTGCATTGACTGATCCTGCCCAGAATATAAAGACACCGACCAGATTCCACGACCATACCTTACTCATTGTTATATCTCCGTTTTCTGCAATAACTTGTTTGGTAAACGACACACGTTGGTGCTGACTTTCATGTTGCTGTTAGCAGATCCCATTAGTGATAAATCGAGAGCAACAAAGAACCGTTGCGGCAGCGTTGATGAATTACCCAGTACAAAACTGAAACGGCCGGTTTTATCTGGCTGTGTGTTTTTTCTGATTTGAAAATCACTTTTGCCACCATCGGAATACCAGATGGTGAACAAAAGTTGATCAATAGCGGGATCACTGAGTTTTAAATCCACAATCAAGTCACTGGGATTGGTTTTCAGTAAGCGGTTGGTAAAAACCAAGTCCTCGAGTTTTTTACCCTGAAATGTTTTTTCGCTGTGTTCCAACGGCGTGCTTGATTCACAACCGTTATTTGCCTGAGCGATTAATTGGCGCAATAAAGAAGCCGTTAAATGCCGTTGTTCGTAGGGAAGTTCCCATAAAATTAAGGCCGGAGGCCGATGCTGGAAAGGCGCTGATACCAACAAATTCATCCAGGCAACACTACTGTCACCATCTATCGTGGTACGGTTACTGATTTTTCGGGCTAAAGCTTGTTGCAGGAATCCATCGAAATTAAAGCGGTTTTTAACCGATTGGCGAGAACCAATAAGCATGATGTCATCTGAAGCTTCAGCCGGATTGATACTGGTGTTTTTAGTAATAAAGTGAGGTGTGTATTCCAGTGGATAATGCAATCCATCGCAAGATGCCAGTGCCTGATGATTTAAGGTGCCATTTATTTTCAACCAACCTTGTACATGTGTGGTGAAGGTTTGTTCAGGTAGTTTTTGAAATAACGGTAATTGACGAATTGAGCTGGCAACTAGTTCTGCTGTTTGCTGAGCCCCTGACGATGTCCATCGCGGATCGCGTTTAAAGTAAAAAGTTTCACCGAGCGGGCTAGGGAAGGAGCGAATAAGTCCCCAATATGAGATCATATCACTATCCTGTTGACCATCGGATCAGTGAAATCATGGAACATCAACTCACCTTCGCTGATAGCGAGTTTTCCAGCAAACGCCGTCAAACCCGTAAAGAAATATTT
>CAIZDF010000287.1 GCA_903931645.1 uncultured Tolumonas sp. | reverse complement strand
GCTCGTAGTCTGAGTCAGCATATCGATGACGATCTTTGGTCATGGCTGAACAGTTATCTGACAACGAATAAAATGGCAATAACTCGCCGTGATGATGCAAATAAAGTGTTAGAAACTGGCCCAGTTGCAGTTACCTTTGATGCAGAAAAAGCAGACGATATTCCACCTGCGCCAGCTCAATATTATCAATTTCAAGTTAAAAGCGACCCGGCGACGCATCGTGCTGGCTTAATGGTGAAATGGCTACGGCCTGCCGATGAACAAGTTACGCCAACCGTTTTTGAACAACGTCATTATGCTACTCGTTTGCTGAACAATGTCAGTGCATATGCGGATACGCAAGGCCGAGGACAAACTGCATTGGCGAGTAATGGCCCTATCCAGTTGCTCTTAGGGCAAGAATCTGGTTCTCAGGCTATCATCGCCGAGAATAGTTTTGTTACTACTTGGCAGTGGTTACTGACAGTATTACCAAAAGCTGGTCTGCCGATAGAACAGAGTTCACAGTCACAAGGTTTGATCGTATTTAATTATGAAGGCGATTCATCAACAAGTATGATGCAAATATTGACCTTCTGGAAACCTGTTGCGCAAACTGAAGGTTTAGCATTATCTGCCGGAAAATATCGTTTGCAACTGGCTGATCGTGGTAATGAAACTTCGATTACTTTACTGGATGACAGCAACAAACCGGTACTTGCTTCGGCTGTTGAACGACTGCATCAACGTTTGCTGAAATATACCAATGTGTCTGCTACGGTTGTTGCTGAAAATAATAGTCAGAGTGCTGCTGTGCAGCCGGAAATTACCGAAAAACCAATCCACCTAGTTAAAATGCAAGGCAAATGGGTCGCTGATGCTCCTGCTGATAAAGTGCTCGATCATATGTCTGCTGATTTATCTCAACTTGGCTGGATAGTGAAAGATACTGATACTGCTGAGCAACGTATTGCTGTTGAATATAAAGTGCCAGAAGGAAGCCTCATTGATGCTTTGGCTATTTGGAAGCCGCTGGCACCAAGCTACGAAGGCTTGAACTCAGGTTCGTATATCTTCAAATTGCATCAGATGGATAAAGGTACGCAGATTGAACTGCAAACTGCATCACAACAAACTGTGCCTGCCGGTGCTGCTGAGCAAGTTTATCAAGCTCTTGCCAAGAAATTACTAATGATTAATAAAAAGTAATTTATTTACTGCATCTGACAAAATAGGCGGGCTATATAAGTTCCGCCTATTTTTTTTCGTCTTCGTCATCCGGTGTTTTTCTAATTTTATCTTTATATTTGGGTAATTCTTTTTCCAATCGTTTCATGTCTTTTATGGCATTCATAAATAAACCAAGCAAAAAAAGTAATGGAATGCCGATTATTAGCCACAGACTCATACGTTGTGATTCTCACTAATATTTATGATAAATCGTGTCCAGATCTGCGGTAAATGAAGCAGAACCTGTGTGTTTTCTTCTATGGCATTTTGTATTAATACATCATGCAACATTTCAAGCGTGAGTTGTTCTTGTGATAATTTTGCCTCGGGATAATAGCTGAGATGCCATGCTTCTGGCGCGATCCCACCTCTATCTGTGACATAGGGCCGGAAAAAACCAAAATCATGCATATTATGATCAAGCCATGTGGTCAGCTTAGCAAAATAGCCGTTAGTGACATCATATTCAGCGGGGGTTAGTTGTAATTTTTGGCCTGCAGGTAATAAATCGGGTGCATAGACATCCAGATCTGTTCCCCAGTGATGTCGGCTGGCACCTGGAAGAGCGCTCCATCTTAATATGGCAAAAATCCGTTCCTGCGGCGATAACTGGGCCCAATTTGCTATTGGGCTCCCTTCACCGTCAAGCACAATACTTTCGCCACGACATTTACGATTCCAGATCTGGGTTTGTCGTTCGAACGAACGGTAACTAGATGCGATAGCTATGTTTAGCCCATCAGCCAAAGCAGCTTGAGACATATTCTGGAAGGCGGCTGCAGTGGCCGCTGTTAAAAAATGCCCTGGAGTCACAGGGCATAACGCGGAGTCATCTAATCCGACTAATTTGCGATTAATCATGTTCAACCAGCAACTGTTGCATCATGCTGTAATAGATATCACTCAGTGTCTCCAGATCGGCAACGCTAACGCATTCATTTACCTTATGGATAGTTGCATTGATCGGACCCAATTCAACGACTTGCGCTCCTGTTGGTGCGATAAAACGACCATCTGAGGTGCCGCCTGATGTTGATAATTCAGTGGTTCGTCCAGTTACCGCTTGAATCGCCTTTTGCGTGGCTTCGACAAGTTTGCCCGAGCCAGTTAAAAAAGGTTGACCGCTTAATGTCCATTTCAGTTCATAGTGCAGACCATGGCGGTCGAGCAGTTCACAGACCTGCTGCTTTATTTGTGCATCGGTAAGTTCTGTACTGTAGCGGAAATTGAACTGTACTTGTAACTCACCGGGGATCACATTTGATGCGCCAGTACCGGCATTGATGTTCGCGATCTGAAAACTGGTCGCTGGAAAAAATTCATTTCCGGAATCCCATTGTTTAGCGGAAAGTTCAGCCAGTGCAGGCATCGCAAGGTGGACTGGGTTTTCAGCGAGGTGAGGATAAGCAACATGCCCCTGAACACCATAAATAGTAAGGTCGCCCGTTAATGAACCTCGACGGCCATTTTTGACTACATCGCCAACCGCATTGGTTGATGAAGGCTCACCAACCAGACACCAGGTAATTTTTTCCTGACGAGCTTCTAATGTTTCAATAACTTTGGGCGTGCCATTAATAAATGGGCCTTCTTCATCGCTGGTGATAAGAAAAGCAATTGATCCATTATGTGCCGGATAATCAACCACAAAACGCTGAACAGCGGCCAGCATTGATGCGATAGAACCTTTCATATCCGCAGCACCGCGGCCATATAAAACGCCATCAATAATAGTTGGGGTAAATGGGGGCGTGTCCCATTTATTTTCCGGTCCGGGTGGCACAACATCCGTATGACCAGCAAAACAGAATAATGGTCCTGCTGTTCCTTTTCTTGCCCACAGATTCGTCGTGTCATGAAATACCATTGGTTCAATGGTGAATCCCAATGGCGCTAAAAACGCGGCCATTAGTTGCTGACAACCTTCATCTACTGGGGTTACAGAAGGACGTGCGATCAAATCCTTAGCCAGAGACAAAACAAGAGAATCGGTCATGCACAATCCTTATTCATTACCTAATTAATTATTCAGTGCGTTATACGCAAGTTCAGAAAATCCGATCAATATTTTATGTTGGGATGTCAGAACTGGACGCTTGATCAGTAGGGGGTGAGCTAACATCAACGCTACTGCTTGGGCTTCATCAGCAATCGTTTTTTCTGTGGGGGATAATTCCCGAAAGGTTTTACTTTGTTTGTTGAGTAATTTTTCCCAACCTGCCAAATGGCTCCATTGTGCTATCTGAGCTTCAGTGGGTGGAGTCTGTTTAAAATCAATGAATTCAAAAGGAATATTGTTTTGTTTTAACCAAGTTTGAGCTTTTTTGACACTATCACAAGTTTTGATGCCATACAGAGTGATTGCCACGGTTTACTCCAGTGTATATTGCGGCGAAAGAGCCTGCGCTAACCCTTTATATACATTAAATACAGCAGTGGTTTTTGCCGTAGGTAAACCTTGCTCATCGAGGAAGTATTCACCTTTGAAGACTAAAACGCCTGATTTTTCGTTTACATCAGTGACAGCCATGCCAGCCAGATAGTCATCATGCTCTTTCATGATCTGGTTTGCCAATTCGAGCAAGGATGCTTTAGCGATAGGTTCTTTAGTTTCCATATATAACCTCCGGTATGTATATCAAAACAAAACCGCACATAAAGCGCGGTTTTGTTGTCAGACGGTAATTAAAAATTTATTTAACTACTACGGTCTTGCTACCTTTTACTTCAACGTTTACACGGCGATCAGGAGCCAAGCAAACGATCAGATCTTTTTTCGCTTTGATTGCTTTACAGCTTGCTGGACTTATTGGGTCTGCTTTACCACGGCCCACGGCAGTGATACGAGTAGCAGATAGACCTTTAGAAGTCAGGAAGCTTGATACGCTCTTAGCACGATCTTGAGACAGTTTCAGGTTATAACCGTCAGAACCGATGCGGTCTGTGTAACCATAAACAACGATATTTTTGTCTTTCATTTCCAGAGTCTGGATTTGGTTATACAGCTTGCTCAGTGCAGACACACCAGCTGGTTTCAGAGTAGCTTTATTGAAATCAAACAGCACATCTGAAGTCAGAGTGAAAGTTTTAGTTTCTTGCACTGGTTGTGGAGCTGGTGCTGGTGCTGCAACTGGAGCTGG
>CAIZDF010000286.1 GCA_903931645.1 uncultured Tolumonas sp. | reverse complement strand
CGGCCGATCGCCAGCATCTGCTGTTCACCACCCGACATGGTACCGGCACGCTGATTGATACGTTCTTTCAGACGCGGAAATAGATTGAAAACTTCGTCCATCAGCGCGATTTTTTCTTCTTTATCGTTGATAAAGAATGCACCCATACTCAGGTTTTCTTCCACCGTCAGACGGGAGAATATACGACGACCTTCCGGCACAATCGCAATATCGCCACGCATGATGGAAGAGGTTGAATCCTGAGTAATGTCTTTACCTTCAAACAGGATCTGCCCCTGTGATGGTTTCGGATCACCGCAGATAGTCATCAGCAGTGTAGTTTTACCCGCGCCATTGGCCCCGATCAGCGAAACAATTTCACCTTTTTTGATGTGCACGCTGACATCTGTTAATGCTGCAATCTTACCGTAGAAGGTAGAGACGTTTTTTACTTCTAACATCGGCTATCTCCTATGATTCGCCCAAATAGGCCTTGATCACGGCCGGATTATCACGCACTTCAGCAGGTTTACCCTCTGCCAACGGCGTGCCCTGATTCACTACGAAGATATGATCAGAAATATCCATGACCAGTTTCATATCGTGTTCGATCAACAGCACTGAAACATCAAACTGATCGCGCAGCTGGCGGATCAGATTGTTCAGATCTTCGGTTTCTTTCGGGTTCAGACCAGCAGCAGGTTCATCCAGCATCAAGATCTTTGGTTGCGTACACATGCAACGGGCGATTTCCAGACGACGCTGTTGACCATAAGCCAGATTACCGGCAGAACGGTTGGATAAATCAGTCAACCCGATGGTATCCAGCCAGAATTTTGCCCGATCCAACGCCTCTTTTTCTGAGCGGCGGAATGCAGGTGTTTTCAACAAACCGGCAAGGAAATTGGTGTTCATGTGGCGATGTTGCGCCACCAGCAGGTTTTCCAGCACCGTCATCTCTTTAAACAGACGCACATGCTGGAAAGTCCGCACGATGCCTTTACGGGCAATTTCATGCCCTGGCAGCCCTTGGATTTCCTCACCACGGAAACGGATCACCCCGTGCGTTGGTTTGTAAAAACCGGTCAGACAGTTAAATACGGTGGTTTTACCAGCACCATTCGGGCCGATAATAGAAACAATTTCTTTCTCTCTGAGTTGTAACGCCACGCCGTTGACAGCCAGCAAGCCGCCGAAACGCATGGAGAGATTAGAGACTTCTAATAATTTACTCATTTAGGCAACTCCACATGATGACGAGTCATAGGCACCAGACCCTGTGGACGCCACAACATCATTACTACCATCAAGATCCCGAAAATCAGCATCCGGTATTCACTGAACAACTGCGATTGTTGTAATACGGTCATCACGATCGCGGCAATAACAACCCCGCGCAGTGACCCCATACCACCTAGCACGACAATAGCCAAAATGATGGCTGACTCCATGAAGGTGAACGATTCCGGGCTGATAAAACCCTGACGCGCGGCAAAGAAACTACCCGCAAAACCAGCAAATGCAGCACCAATAGAGAAGGCTGTTAATTT
>CAIZDF010000285.1 GCA_903931645.1 uncultured Tolumonas sp. | reverse complement strand
GAAATATTTTATTCCCGTTCTTTTACATATGCAGTACCTAAAGCTTTAGGTGCCACGGCTTTACCTATAAAACCTGCTAATAAAAATACGGTCAGCAGATAAGGCATGGCCTCGATGATTTGCACAGGAATCGCATGACCTGCAATTTCAACACCCTGCAGACGAATTGCCAGTGCATCCAGGAAACCAAACAACAAACAGGCACTCATTGCCGTCCACGGACGCCATTTTCCAAATACCAATGCCGCTAATGCCATGTAGCCCTTACCCGCACTCATATTTGGAATAAACTGGGCTGTTTGAGCAAGAGATAGGTAAGCACCGCCCAGACCGGCCAGAAAACCACAGATCAAGATCGCACTGTAACGCAACCGGATAACTGAAATCCCGGCGGTATCCACCGCAGCCGGAGCTTCACCAACAGCGCGTAACCGCAAACCAAAACGGGTGCGATATAAAATCCACCATGCGGCAGGTACCGCCAACAATGCGATATATTCGAGAACAGTGTGCCCGCTCAATAACTCCGAATACAACTGGCCAATCACCGGCACATCATGCAGTTCTTTTTCCAACGGAAAATGCAATGGTGCAAAACGAGCCGCGCCATCTAACGCCGGCGTCTGACCACCTTGGTCAAACCAGTAACGACCCAGCGTTACCGTTAACCCTGCCGCCAGAATATTAACCGCCATGCCACTGACAACCTGATCACCACGATGAGTGATAGTAGCGAAACCATGCAACAGCGACATGGCAATGGAAACCAAAATCCCTGCCGCAACACCTTCCCAAGCAGAACCAGTCACCGATGCTGTTGCAGCACCGGCAAAAGCGGAAGCCAATAAATTCCCTTCCAGGCCGATATTGACCACACCAGAGCGCTCACAGAATAAACCTGCTAACGCTGCGAATATCAATGGAGTAGCCACACGGATGGTTGAGTCCAGCATTAATATCAATGTTTCGTACATTATGCGGCCTCCTGCTTGCTAGTGAGTTTCAGATATAAAGCTTCCAACTTCGGTTTAAACATGTGTTCCAATGCGCCGGAGAACAAGATCACCAACCCTTGCAGCACCACAACAATGTTCCGGTCAACACCATATTCAAAGCTGAGCTCTGCCCCGCCCTGATAGAGAAAACCAAATAGCACACTGGCTAATATGACGCCGATTGGGTGATTACGGCCCATCAACGCTACAGCGATACCCGTAAAGCCAAAGCCTTCAACATAGTTCAGTTTGATCTGGTGCAATTCACCTTGAATAACATTTAGTGCAAAAAAACCGGCCAGCATTCCTGATAATGCCATCGCCATGATGGTGACTTTGGAATAAGAGATACCGGCATAGCCTGCAGCCTGCACATTCGCACCGACAGAGCGGATCTGATAACCCCAACGGGTGTACCACAGGAAAACCCACACAAATACCGCACAGAGTAATGCCCACAGCAAACTGACATTCACCGGGCTTTCAGGCATATCAATACCAATCAGACCCAATACTGAATGAACCTTCGGTAACCAACTGGCTTCCGCAAATACGGCACTTTCCGGCGCCATGGTACTGGCCGGTTTTAGCACATCAACCAACAGATAGGCCATCAGTGAAGAAGCAATGAAATTGAACATAATAGTTGTGATAACGATATGGCTGCCACGCTTGGCTTGCAGATAAGCAGGTATAAACGCCCAT
>CAIZDF010000284.1 GCA_903931645.1 uncultured Tolumonas sp. | reverse complement strand
AGTTTTAGTTTAGGTTAGTGCATCCTCTTCTAAATTTAGATGTTGTTGTTCTGACAGCAAGTTCGCTATTTTCCGTCTGGGTACACCGCCGAGGTTATAGAACCAAGTAGCATCATAACGAAAGCCAAATATGTTTGCCGCATACTCCCAGCCTGCGAGATGCAGCGGCATCGAATCAACTAAGGTGCCATCCAGATCAAAAACAAACCCATCGTATTTTTTCAGTAAATCTTCGATTTGCATGGCAAGCTTTTTCCTTAGTGATTAAATAAGTTCCATTTTTTCCATCGCTTGACGGATACGCTGTTTAGTTGCATCGCTCAATGGCATCACAGGTAAACGACATTCTTCAGTGCATAGACCTAACAGCGATGCGGCATATTTCGCACCTGCAGGGCTTGGTTCTGCAAACATGGCTTGGTGCAGTGGGATCAGTTTATCTTGTAATTCACGCGCTTCTTCCCATTTACCCGCTGCCGTTAAGTTTTGAACTTCCGCAACTAGTTTAGGCGCAACGTTAGCTGTCACTGAAATACAACCAGTACCGCCGCCGATATTATAAGCAACAGCAGTTGCATCTTCACCGGATAACCAGATGAATGGTTTTTTAATTAGCTGACGTTCTGTCCAAGGACGAGATAAATCTCCAGTAGCGTCTTTTACGCCGATGATCCGTGGTAATTCCGCTAAACGAGCCATAGTTGCCGGCTGAATATCGACAATGGCGCGTGGTGGGATGTTGTATAAAATGATAGGAATAGCCGTCTGATCATGTACCAGTTTGAAGTGCTGATATAAACCTTCCTGATTTGGACGGTTGTAGTAGCCAGCAACATGCAACGTAGCATCAGCACCGGCGCGTTCAGCGACTTTAGTGTATTCAACAGCTTCAATAGGATTGTTTGAGCCAGCACCTGCAATTACAGGAACCCGACCTGCGGCTTGCTGGACGACAGTTTCAATAACACGGCAATGTTCATCATGAGTCAGCGTTGGGCTTTCACCAGTAGTACCTACTGGCACAATCCCATGGGTGCCTTGTTCAATGTGCCAGTCAACCATATGACGTAAAGCAGTTTCATCTAGCTGGCCGTCCCGAAATGGGGTGATCAAGGCCACAATAGAACCGTGGATCATACAAACTCCTTTTGATCTGTAATCTAAACAAAAAACCCCGATTCGCTATAGCGTAACCGGGGTTTACAAACTGGGGCATCGATAAGCTGGTTACGCGAAAACGTACGAACCCGGTTTTGAATAGGGTTTAAACGGTTTTCGTGTGACAAATACGTTGCTCATCATGCGGATAATCAGATTAACATTAATTACGTCCATAGTTCTGTATCAGCGGGTAAATGTCAAGCAATCATGCTGGCTTGTATAAGATTGAATGCATAAATATGCTTTATTAAAGAAAAAAAATTTAAGTCTACAAACAGGAAGTTTGGGTGTTTTAGGAATTGCGTGTACGAAATGTTAACGGTTTTATATTAATTCAAGTAAAATGCAGACTGAACATCATGCTACCCCCAGCAGCTTGGTTGCTATCAGGCGGGGGGTGCTGCATAATTCCCCGTCCAGTTTCTAGCGTAAGGTACTGTTCTCCTGGTTCCCGTTATACATAACGGGCATTTATTATTTTGGTAAAAAATAGACAGACAAAATGGCTGAAAAACGCAATATTTTTCTGATTGGCCCTATGGGGGCAGGTAAAAGCACCATCGGCAAGTATTTGTCGGAAATGTTGCATATGGATCTCTATGACTCTGATCAAGAGATAGAACGTCGGACCGGCGCTGATATCGCGTGGGTTTTTGATGTCGAAGGCGAAGAAGGTTTCCGCAAACGGGAAGAGCAGGTAATTAGTGACCTGAGCGAATTGCAAGGTATTGTTCTTGCGACCGGTGGTGGTGCAATCAAAAGTCCTTTGACCAGAAACCGCCTGTCAGCAAGAGGTATTGTGGTTTATCTGGAAACGCCGATTGAAAAACAGTTAGCCAGAACACAACGGGATAAACGTCGTCCACTGCTACGGACTGAAGAAGCACCGCGTGAGGTGTTAACTCGTCTGTCAGAGGAGCGTGAACCGATGTACCGTGAGATAGCTGACTATGTGGTTCGGACAGATGAATTAACAGCCAAACAAGTAGCGACTCAAATTGTTGAGTTGTTAGGGCTTTAGATCGAAGAGATGAATGGAGGCTGTAGTGGAGACGTTAACAGTTAATTTGGCCGAACGTAGTTATCCAATACATGTTGGAGCCGGTTTGCTGACATCTTCTGCGTTGTTTGCTCCGCATATTGTTGGGCAAAAAGTCATGGTAGTGACCAACGATACAGTTGCTCCATTATATCTTGATGCACTTTGTTCTACGTTATCTGCTTATCAAGTAGAAACGCTGATTTTACCTGATGGTGAAGCGCATAAAACGCTCGTTTCTTTTGAACGGATTATGTCGGCTTTACTGGAAGGAAAACATGGCCGAGATACCACACTAATTGCTTTAGGTGGTGGCGTGATTGGCGATCTGGTCGGTTTTGCTGCTGCTTGTTATCAGCGCGGTGTTCCCTTTATTCAGGTTCCAACAACTTTATTATCCCAGGTTGATTCTTCTGTCGGTGGAAAAACAGCAGTTAATCATCCGTTGGGTAAAAATATGATTGGGGCATTTTATCAGCCCAAAGCAGTGATTATTGATATTGATTGCCTTCGAACATTACCCCAGCGGGAATTGGCTGCAGGTATGGCGGAAGTGATCAAATACGGCATCATTTGGGATGAAGAATTCTTTAATTGGCTGGAATTGCACACCGCTGATATTCAGGCATTGCAGCCATATGCTTTATCCAAAGTTATTTTACGCTGTTGTGCGATTAAAGCTGATGTCGTTTCACAAGATGAAACCGAAAATGGTGTTAGAGCGCTTCTGAATCTGGGGCATACCTTTGGCCATGCGATTGAAGCTGAAAAAGGTTATGGCAACTGGCTACATGGTGAGGCGGTTGCTGTTGGCTCAGTACAGGCTGCGGAAACATCATTACGTTTATCCTTATTATCTCAAGCTGATGTAGATCGAATTAAAGCGCTATTGCTGGCCGCTAATCTTCCGGTGACTGCACCAGCTGATATGGACTTTGATGATTATCTTCATCACATGCTGCGGGATAAAAAGGTAAAAGCAGGAAAACTGCGACTGGTATTGCCTGTGGCAATTGGTCGTGCGGATTTGTTTACCGACGTGGAGCCATCTGTGCTTCGTGCGGTTATTGATGCGACACACTGAATGTGACATCAAACGATTATTTATTACTCCCAACTCAAACCCAATTAGTCTCGCGTGTAAAACAACTAATTGGGTTTTCTTCATCGTTCATATTCTTATCTGGAGCAAAAGGCTCTGGACGTAGTTCTATTTGTCAGCAATTGTTGAATGAGCTGGATGCAAATTTAACTGTCGGTTATGTCGAGTTACACCCTGCCATGGAATTATCGCATGTCAGAGAAAATATCGTCTTACAGTTAAGACCCAGTGCCGTCTTTGATGCTACCGAACCACTCAATGAAACACTGAATCGACTTGTCTCAGATTTTTCTCGTCCTCGGTTATTAGTTGTCGATAATGCCGATTGTCTTGCCTCTGACTGGGCATTTGAGCTTTGGCAATGGCTTGCTCAGGCGGATGAGTTGTATCCATCACACAAAATTAGTGTATTACTGATCGGAACCAGTGAATTTTCTGAATATCTGGCGCAACATCTAAAAGGTCGGGAGCAGATGGCGCTGGAAATAGAAGTAGAGCCGCTGACTCTTAAAGAACAAAAGAAATTGTTGATGCACTACCTGCAGGACGGAGAGGTCTCCGCAGCTCAGGGTGAACAAGCTCTGGCTCGCTTGGCACACAGTCAGGGCAAGCCTGGAGAGGTAGTTGCAATTGCGGAGGCATGTATGGATAAAAAATCTCTATCATCATTCGGAAAAACGGCTCTGCCTGTTAATAAAATTGTTGCTGCGGTGGCTATTTTAGCCGGAGTAGTCTTATTGCTGAGCTGGGTTATTCCTTCTCTATCAGGGAAAAATTCATCGTCAACAGCGACATCCACTCCGCAACCAGAACGTCAATCTGTGGCATTAGCACCGAGCACGTCAGCTGCAATGGTGCCGAATGGCGTAGTGGCTGCTTCAAGTGCCTTGCCTGCAGCTGTGACACAAGAAGGAATTGTGTCAGGAGCAAATGGTGCAGGAATTGATGCTGAACAGGCTGCTGATGATAGT
>CAIZDF010000283.1 GCA_903931645.1 uncultured Tolumonas sp. | reverse complement strand
TTTGATTCCAGCAAGATCCCCGGTGAAATTCTCGATTTGCTGGTGGTGAAAACCGACAAGCTGAAAGCGCATCCAGAATTGGGTAAAGCACTGGCGGGTGCTTGGTATGAAGTGATGTACACCATGTCTGGCAATGATGCCAAAGCCAAACAAGCTCGTACGGCGATGGCGAAAGCTTCCGGTACTGATCTGGCGGGTTATGAAGCGCAGCTCAATGCTACCAAAATGTTCTACAACCCAGTCGATGCCTTATCTCAGGCTCAAGATCCCCATCTGAAACTTACCATGCAGTTAGTATCGGAATTCTCATTGCAGCATGGTTTGCTGGGTGAAAATGCACCGAGTGCTGACTTCATCGGGATCGAAACTCCAGCGGGTATCTACGGCGATAAAAACAATGTGAAGCTGCGGTTTGACCCGACTTATATGCAAATGGCTGCCGACGGCAAGCTGTGATCTGCGTAGTAAAGGAGATTGGCGATGGCCCGACTCATTAATCGACAACCGGATCGCTTAGGTCGCTGGTTACTGGCATTACTGCCGTTTGTGATTTTACTGCTGCTGTATCTGATTAATTCAGAAGCACGTTTGGCGGTGAATCCAAATGACAAAATGTTGCCCTCTTTTCCGACGATCTTTGATTCGATTGCTCGAATGGCGTTTGAGCCAAGTCGTCGCACTGGTGAGTATTTGTTGTTGGCAGATACGTTATCCAGCCTGCGGTTGTTGCTGATGGGGGTAGGCATCAGTGCAGCACTGGGGTTAAGTGTGGGTTTACTTAATGGTGGTATTCCTCTGTTCCGCACCCCGGTTTCACCAATCGTGACTGCGGTGTCGTTGATCCCGCCGATGGCTATTTTGCCAATCTTGTTCATCGTGTTTGGCTTGGGTGATTTGGCGAAGGTAATGCTGATCGTGATTGGGATCTGTCCGATCTTGATCCGCGATCTGCAATTAAAAACGCTAAGTTTGCCAGAAGAACAGCTGATCAAAGCACAGACGTTGGGGGCGACCAGTTGGCAGATTTTGCTGCGCATGATGTTGCCACAGGTGCTACCGCGCTTGTTTGAGGCGGTACGCCTGACGTTAGGCAGTGCGTGGTTGTTTCTGATTGCTGCCGAGGCGATTGCTGCAACAGAAGGGCTGGGTTATCGCATTTTTCTGGTGCGGCGTTACCTCGATATGTCGGTGATCTTGCCGTATGTCTTTTGGATCACGCTGCTGGCTTTTGCGATGGACTGGATTTTGAAAGTCACGGCCCGCAAAGCGTTCCCTTGGTATTTCGGTCGTAACGGGGAGGCGCAAGGATGAGCCAACCGATCTTGCAGGCGAAAAACGTCTGGAAAGAGTATGGCGATGTGTGCGTGTTGGAACGCATCAATGTCTCTATTAATGCCGGTGAATTTGTCACGGTGGTCGGGGCATCCGGCTGTGGCAAAAGTACCTTCCTCAAACTGGTGCTGGGTACGGAAAGTGTGTCGCGTGGTGAGTTGTTGTTGGATGGTAAACCCATTCCGCAGGAACCGGACGAACATCGCGGCATCGTGTTCCAGAAATACTCGGTGTTTCCTCATTTAACCGCGCTGGGCAATGT
>CAIZDF010000282.1 GCA_903931645.1 uncultured Tolumonas sp. | reverse complement strand
ATTCCGTACACTGCTGCGCATGGTAGCGTGCGCTTCTCGCTGTCGCGTTACACCCGTCAGAAAGAGATCGATTATGTGCTGGAAAAACTGCCGCCGGTGATTGAACGTCTACGCTCACTGTCGCCTTATTGGGTGCAGAACAAACCTGATCTGGAAAAAATGGGCGAGTTTGCACCGGCGTATGGTTAAAAATTTGAGTGTTATTTTTTATGTTCTAAGGGGCCTTTGGGCCCCTTAGTTGTTTTTCATATATTTAGGTTGCAATTGAGTTACTTCATCTTTCCATCATTTATGCTGTGATATAACTGTTTACGTATTAAGCCGCGTTACTAATAGCAAATATCTGAAAGTAAGGAACAAGGCATATGTCATTGAGTTTAATGCTGAAAAATACTGTACTCGGCCGGATTTTGATGTTGCTGGGGATCGGCGCCATTTTTGTTCTTATTTTTGAATTCTGGGCTTTTTCGTATAAGACTCGAGTTGACGCAGCGAATGAAAATAATCAGCAGATAACGCAATCAATCAATGCATTACGCGCTGATATCGAATCGCGGAATGCGCTCTACAATCGCTTAACTGAACATGACATGTTTTGGATCAAACAGCATTTCTCCGGTGAATGGCAAGTTCAGCCCGACCCGCAAAATAATGCCAATCCCCAACTGTTATTTAATGGTTCTCCTGTCGCTGAACAACAAATCTATCTCGATCGTTTTTCCAGTAATGGTTCCAGCGCCGGAATTTTAGTCCGCAATGGTGACCTGTTTTCATTTGCTCTGCGCAGCGATAAAGAGAAGAGTTATCATGTCTTGGATAAAGATAATCCGGCGACGGCAGAGTTGTTGGCAGGAAAGCCATATCGCGGCATTTTCTTTAGCGCAGATAACTGGAGTTATGGTTTTTTTGAACCCATCAAAAATGCCAATAATATGGTTATTGGTGCTATTTACAGTGGCATTAATATCACGACAGACATCCAACAATTTATTCAGCATACAAGCACAATTACCATTGGTCAGCACGGTTATGTTGCCATTGTTAATGTAAATAAAGGCACCTCATTCGGTGTACCTGTCTTTCATCCTTCATTAACGTCTGCCTCAGCTATTTTGGCGGAAAAAGATGTCACGACCGGCCAGTCGGTTCTCACCACTATGCTGGCACAACAAAAAGGCAATTTCGATTACACGCCAAATGCACAAAGCGGATTACAACATGCCTATTTCGAGGTGTATGCCCCGTGGGGATGGCTGCTGAATGTCGTTATGCCTGAGCAGGATATGCAGCAACTCATTGTAAAGAATGCTTTATTTAGCATAGGTTCGATGCTGATTGGTACTGCATTTATGGGCTTATTCGGCTGTATTGTGTTAATCCGTAATTTGCTGCCACTGCAAACCATCAGCGCTAGTCTAAGTGCGATCGCCGCTGGTGATATGACGGCGGATTTAACGGTGCCCAAACAGAATACTGAAATTCGTCGGCTGGCACTTGAATCAAAAATGATGCAACAAAAGTTGCGGGCGATGATCCACTCGATCCAGTCGTCAGCCAGAGAAGTGAAACATGAGGTTGTGTTACTGGCTACAGAAACCGAGCATATGGGCAATTCAGCTCAGGTCATGGAAGAACAAACCACCAGGCTGACTTCTATCGCGCGTGAATTGCAAGGCACCACGCAAACCGTTCAACAATATTGTGCCGACTCGAAATTACAAATGGGGGTGATCCACGATCATGTGCACAGTGGCGTCATGGTGATCGCCAATGCGGAAGAGAACATCGTGGCGATCAATAGTCGAATGCAAGAGGTCGTTAATTCATCCAGCCAGGTACAACGCGCTACGGATGATATTGTTAATCTGGTGAATGCTATTCAGCAAATTGCGAATCAGACAAATTTGCTGGCCTTAAACGCGGCGATTGAAGCTGCCCGGGCCGGTGAGCATGGGCGCGGTTTCGCGGTCGTTGCTGACGAAGTGAGAAATTTATCCATCAAAGTCAGCGAAACATTATCCGAGGTCGCTCAGGTGGTTGATTCCATCCGCGCGGCTTCACAGCAGGCAACTAACTTCTCACATAAAACGGCAGAGCAGATCTCGCTGATAGAAAAACAGGATATGCGGCAGGTGGAAGAGCAATTTGAGGCTATAATCTTTGCTCAGGATGAAATGGCCCAACGCATTGAGAAGATAGTTGATTCAATGATCCTGCAGCGAGAAGTGGCTGATAACATCACTCATGCAGCGAATGAAACGCATGTGGTGTCAGAACAAACGAGCCGGGCTGCACAGACCATGAATACACTGAGTGAATCAACATCGCAGATCTCAGAGCAATTGGTGGAAGCTGTTAATGGATTTAAGGTGTAACGCATGTCTTCAGTAAAAAAAACCATATTAGTCAGT
>CAIZDF010000281.1 GCA_903931645.1 uncultured Tolumonas sp. | reverse complement strand
CCTCCACTTGGTTTTACTGACCCTGTAACACATCAGCCAGCAGGTTTCGAATTCGAACTAGCTCAAGACATAGCAAAAAAATTGAATGTAAAAGCAGAGGTTATTCCAGTGAATCCGGCTAATCGCGTTCAATTTGTTCAGCAGGGTAAAGTTGATGCGTTGTTAGCAAACATGCAAATAACACCAGAGCGAGTAAAAGCATTAGATTATGCAGAAACATCCTATAAAGAAGCTTACGGCACTGCTTTAATTAAAAAAGGTAGTGGCGTTACTAAATGGGATGATTTGAAAGGGAAACCTGTTTGTTTGTCACAAGGTAGTAATTATGCCAAACCATTAGCTGAGAAATATGGTGCTGAGACAAAAGGTTTAGCTGGTGTTGCTGAGTCCTTGTTAGCATTGAAAGGTGGTAATTGTGTTGCATCTGTTCATGATGGTGGCTCATTAAAATATTTATTAGCGACTAATCCAGAATGGAAAGATTATGAAACCCCAATCACTGAAGATTTATTACCATCGCCTAGTGTTATTTGGGTTAAAAAAGGTGAGAAAGATACAGCTAAAGCATTAGATAATATTGTCAAGGATTGGCATCGTTCCGGGTGGTTGATCGATGTGGCCAATCAACATCAATGGACATACTTAACACCATCTCTCAAATTTTTGCATGATGCAGAACTGGCTAAGCCTAAATCTTAATATATTTATGAAACACTTGGGAGTTAATTGCTCCCAATTTTTTTGGTGAACATTGTGGCTAAAGAAAGAAATAACAGTTGTAGTGAATGCAGTCAGCTTAATTGCTATCGGCATGATAAAAAATATCCTGATTACTGTTTAACGGAAAAAGCAGATAGTTTAGATATTAATGAAACTCGTGATATTTACAATGGCGATTCTATTGATGCCATTATAGCAAGAGCATCTGCAGATGTTGAAGGGACCTATTATGGTCAATTAACCAGAGTTGAAGAGATCGTTGCATTTGCTAGAAGAATTGGTGCAAAAAAAATTGGTATTGCAACGTGTCTAGGGCTCATTGATGAAACTAGAATTTTTACAAAAATTTTGCATCTAGCGGGATTTGAAACTTACGCCGCACTTTGTAAAGTTGGCTCAATCGATAAAACAGAAATAGGTATTCCTGATGAGAAAAAGATAGCGCCAGGTAATTATGAGGCTGCATGTAATCCAATTCTACAGGCAAGATTGCTCAATGAAAAAGAGACTCAATTAAATGTTGTTGTAGGATTATGTGTTGGTCATGATTCACTTTTTATAAAATATTCTGACGCGCCGGTGACGACTTTAATTACGAAAGATCGTGTAACAGGCCATAATCCTGCGGTTGCTTTGTACACATCACGCTCTTATAGCAAACGGATTTTAGACTCAGAACGCCTAAAAAATCTGTAATGGAGCATTATATGCCTGTGATTGATTCGTTCTCTCTTAGTAATCTTGCATCTGATGTATTGATAAATGCTGGATGTAGCCAAGAAACAGCGTTAAAAGTTGCTAATAATCTGGTGGTATCAAATTTAAAAGGGCATGATTCACACGGTGTTGGAATGTTACCTCGTTATATCGCAGCTATTAAAGAGGACGGATTAAACATTCATGCAACCTCTAAGATCACTAAATATAACAGCCCTTTCATTAGTTTTGATGGTCAAGCTGGTTTTGGTCAAGTGGTCGGACATGAGGTCATAGCAGAAGGTATAAAGCAGGCAAAGCAACATGGTTTTGCAATAACTAGCCTTGCCAATGCGCATCATCTTGGGCGTATCGGTGCATTTGCAGAACAAGCTGCCGATACTGGTTTTTTATCTATTCATTTTGCCAATGTTTATACTAAACCAATTGTTGTTCCTTGGGGCGGTGTATTGCCGCGATTTGGTACGAACCCTTTTTGTATTGGCGTTCCAGTTAAAGATCAAGCTCCTGTTATTCTTGATTTCGCTACAAGTATTATCGCAAGCGGCAAGGCACGCATAGCATTTAATAAAGGTGAGGCATTACCAAGTGGTTATGCTGTTGACCCGCACGGTATCGAAACAACAGATCCACGATATCTTGTGCAAGAACCATTTGGTGGATTGATGCCATTTGGTTTGCATAAAGGCTCAGGATTATCTTTAATTTGTTCATTACTGGGTGCAGCTTTGACCGGTGGGCTTACAGAACGGACAGCAGCGCCTGGAAAAAAAGCGATTATCAATAATATGCTGTCAATTATCGTTGACCCTAAAAGGCTAGGCGGTGAAAAAAGTTTTGAGTATGAAATTCCAGAATTACTTGCTTGGGTAAAACAATCACATCCTGAAAGTGCTGCATTGATACCTGGTGAGAATGAAAGGGAACAATATGCTTGGCGAGAGAAAAATGGCATTGATATTGACGAATCAACTTGGAGCGAGCTACAGATTTTAATTCAATAAGATTTCTGCAAAACCAACCAACGCCTAAGAGTCTTAAGCGCTGATTGGTTTACTTATTTCCGATAGCACATTTCACAATGCTTATCACCACGAGCGATAGTTTTTAGGGGGTAAAATTTTACGCCTTCAAAACCTTGGGTGATTGCATCATCGCCCTCTAAGCAAACATTGCAAAGTTTATAAATTTCTGTCGCTGTGCGCTTTTGCTCGAGCCATTTATTTACATAAGGGCAGTAATGAAAGTGCACAATAAAATTGTCTTTAGTTGCAGAAACTGTCTCCATTTCATAGACGTTAGCTTCTAATCCACTGGTAAATACAGCCGCAAATTCAACGAGATCAGTTGGGTCTTGCATCCCTGCTGCCATTTTGCGCCCATTATCTGCTCCGTAATGAGCAATGGCTTTACGTGCGAATGTTTCATCTAAGCCAAGATTTCTTGCTTCATCCAGCATATAAGCAATCGTTGCTGCTCT
>CAIZDF010000280.1 GCA_903931645.1 uncultured Tolumonas sp. | reverse complement strand
TTATTTAGCGGCTCAGTAGATGAGTTGCGAATTTGGAACTATATGCGTTCGGGGCAACAAATAAAAGATACTAAGGACAGTGAACTGAATGGCAATGAAACAGGTCTGGTGGCATATTACAATTTTAATCAGGGAAATGCAGGGCAAAGCAATGCCGGAGTAACCACATTGACTGACAAGACCGCCAACGGAAATAATGGTACGTTAAGTGGCTTTGCCCTAAGCGGCTCTAAATCAAACTGGATTGGCAGTTATGCAATGGTGCATCCGACAACTACCACAGCTACCGCTGTCGAAGGCAAATATTTTACCGCAAACTGGACGGCTCCGGCAAGTAGCGAAACTCCATCAACTTATTACATTGACATATCGACTGATCCCAATTTTTCAACATTTGTCTCTACAGGCACTTACAGTGGTTTCTCAGAAGTATTTTATAATAATTTCGAAGTCGGGGCTGCAACATCCTTTCGAATAAGCAATTTACTTCCCATTACCACCTATTACTACAGGGTCAGGGCGAAAAACAGCGATGGCTCAAGTCCGAACAGCAATGTAACAAGTGTAACCACCGCCGACATTGCCCACCAAACCATTACCATAAGTGATTTTCCGGCTAAAACCTATGGTGATACAGGCTTTACGATCACTGCAACATCATCGAGCGGATTGCCAGTTACACTTAGTGTTCCATTCAATAATTTAGTTGTAGGCTTAACAGGCAATCAAATAAATATAGCGAATGCCGGAAGTGTTGTTGTGACCGCAACCCAAGCAGGTAATGACAATTATTATTTGGAACAGATAACCAGAACATTAACCGTGAACAAAGCTGTTCTGAACGTAATTGCAGAAAATCAGACTACGAATTACGGAAGTGCCACATTACCGTTTGCTAAATTTCATTATTCAGGCTGGTTGAAGGGTGCTGAGTCAGTCTATCCGCAACCGGAACTAACGACATTACTTAACGACTCTACGCCTGCCGGTGTATATCCGGGGGCAATTGTACCTGTCGGAGGCCATGCTGGAAATTACACGCTGAATTATGTGGCTGCCGATCAAACAGTGATAAAAGTAGGTCAGGTAATAGCGTTTAGCACCATTGCCGACAAATCTCTTGGCGATGCGGATTTTGATGCAGGAGCTTATGTTATGCATCATTTGCCAATTACATACAACAGTAGTAATCCTTCTGTCGCCGTCGTTCTGAATGGAAAAATCCATCTTGTTGGCGAGGGTATATGTACTATTTATGCTAATCAACCCGGTGATAAGAATCATACACCTGCAAATGAGGTGAGCCAACAGTTGGTAGTGCATGCCATTGCCAATGCTTTGAATTTCGATGGCGTGGACGACTACGTGGATTGTGGAAATATCCTGACAGGCTCTTATACCAAAGAGGCCTGGATAAGGCTGAATGCAAACACGGGATACCTCAATATCATCTCCGGTAACGTAAACCATGCATTTTGGGTGGTGAACGGACAACTATGTGCCGGACACAACGGAGGATGGTTTTATGTGCTGGATGGCTCGATTCTTTCCACAAACACATGGACACACGTAGCGGTAACCTACGATATGGCCACCACCACCATGAAATTATACAAGAATGGCATATTGATAGCCACGAACAATTCAGTTCCGCCAATTGCCGGAGATAATTCGGTGTTGATCGGGGCTTACGCAAATACTGCATGCTTTTCGGGCATTATGGACGAAGTTAAACTGTGGAACAGAGCCTTGTCGGCAAACGAAATATACAACGATAAAAACAGTACGCTGAAAGGTACCGAATCGGGCTTGCTGGCGTATTACGACATGAATCAAGGCGTTTCTTGCCGAGATAATACGACTCAAACCACCCTTATCAACAAAATAGGGCAAAATAATGGGACGCTTCATAACTTTTTTCTGAACGACAATGGTTTTTGTACTTCAAACTATTTGCTTTCAGATGTTCCCAATGTGCTGAACAATGCCATCAATTTCGATGGCGCCGATGATTTCGTAGATTTGGGCAACAACGGCAATCTGAAATTCGGTGCAGGAAGCTTTTCTCTTTCGACTTGGTTTAAAACCACCCAAGCCACTACGGGAAGATTTGTCAGCAACGGTCAAAGTGGTTCTGCTACGGGCTATTCACTCGGCATTGCCAATGGAAAAATCTCATTTGCGATAGCTTCTGGCGATGCTGCTACTTCTGCTAATATCAACACGCTTTACCCCTTCAACGATGATAAATGGCACAATGCAATTGCCGTTTGCAACAAAACGAATAATGCCGTGAAACTCTATATGGATGGTATCGTGCAGCCTCTCGCCAAAACATCCTGCTCCGGTGGAACGTTAGCCAACGACACGACGTTGAACATTACCGGTTTGTCAATCAGTGCATCGAATGCGGGTTCTAACGTCGTTTTGGGAAAATCGGAAGTTGGAAATAACGAGTTCTATAACGGCACACTCGACGAGGTGAGCTTCTGGAACACTGCCCTCAACGAGAATCAGATCGAAAAATGCTTCCTTAACTCTTTTGCATTAAACAGTAACGGACTGGCCGCCTATTACAAAATGAATCAGGGTGTAGCCAATGCTAATAATGCTGGCATTGCAAGCCTGTTGGATGTCAAGTCTGCATCAAACAACGGTACGCTTACTAATTTTGCATTCTCCGGGGTCACGTCAAACTGGGTTGACGGTTTCGTTCAATTTTTCAAAGGAGACACTATTTGGGCAAAAGCGCCACAGACTATCACATTCAATGCATTGCCATTCATCAATCCGGGTGATGCTGATTACGCACCTGTAGCCACTGCAACCAGTGGTAGCCCCGTCATTTATTCAAGCAGCGACGAGACAGTAGCCACCATTGTGAATGGGAAAATCCATGTGGTTGGAACAGGAACTTGTACAATTTATGCCAATCAGGTTGGAAACAAATATTATTCTGCCGCACCACAGATGGCACGCACACTTAATCTTAATAATGCAATAAACTTTAATGGAATTGATGGTGGAATATATTGCAGTCAGTTTCTCACTCCCTCGTACACGAAGGAAGCCTGGGTGAAACTCAGTCCCTTATCAGGAGTTATTAATACTATTATCTCGGGATTAAACACGCATTTCCTTATGATTCAAGATGGAAAATTGACTGCAGGGAATGTTTCTTCCATTCAGGATAATAATTTATTCCCTACAGATGTTTGGATTCATGTGGCAGTTACATACGATGCAACAACTTCTACAATGAATCTATATAAAGATGGGGTTTTAGTTGCTTCAAGTAACTCAATGCCGGGTATTGGTTTTGATAATTATATATTTATTGGGAATACAACATCCCGAGCTTTCAAAGGAGAAATAGATAATGTGAAGATATGGAACAGAGTACTTACAACTTCTGAGATTTCAGCAAATAGTGTAAAAGTATTGTCTGGTACAGAGGCCAACTTGCTTGCCTATTATGATATGAATCAAGGTGTTTCCTGTGGAGATAATTCGACTCAGAACTCATTGATAGATAAGACAGGGTTACATAACGGAGTCTTTTTTAATATGGATTTGACACTTGGTTGTGATGCGAATTTTATTGTTTCAGATGTGCCTACACTTCCAAAAATGACACAAACAATTACCTTTAATACTATTCCTTCGAAAGCGTACAATTCAGCAGACTTCAACCCAGGTGCTATTGTGAGTAGCGGATTAGCTATAACCTATTCCACCAGCGATACAACTGTTGCAAAAATTAT
>CAIZDF010000279.1 GCA_903931645.1 uncultured Tolumonas sp. | reverse complement strand
GCTATCGCCGGTGCTGGCTCGATTTAACAATCGCATCATGATTTCTGGCCACACCGACAGTGTTCCTTTTCCAGATGAACATTATACCAACTGGGAACTCTCTGCCGATCGCGCCGGCATGGCACGACAAGTCATGGTGCATGAAGGGTTGCCTTCCGATCATATTGCCATGGTGATGGGGCTCGCCGATACCCAATTGGCAAATACCACTAACCCCGAAGCCAGTGAAAATCGGCGTATTGAAATTCTATTGCTGAACCAGAAAGCAGAAGAAGACCTGACACATATGTTTAAGCAGCCAGCAGAAAAACCAGCCGTATCATCACCACCATTACTTTTGACTCCACTACCACAACATGGACATGAAAATGCCCACACAAACTAAACAACCATCTCTACCAGGTGAAACATTTCGGGGCCGCCGCGAGTTCCCGCGTTGGTATTTTTACAATCCATTCACTGAGTTGGAAGACCAAATATCCGGGATCAGTGCAACGGTGAAAACACCCGGATGGTGGTTTGATCGTTTTCTCGCCAATGTCATTATTAAAGATTTCAGTTTTGGTGGTGCGGGGTTTATTGCACCCAATCATGTCCAGATGCCAACGCATCTGATCTTATCGTTGGAAAATAAATACTCATTAAAATGTGAAATATTACATCGTCGTCAATTAAACCGTTATATCAGTTTTTATGGCACTCGTTGGGAACACAATGGTCGACGTATTGTATTAACCATCATCAGTAAATATTCTCGCTTAAGCAGGTTTGTACAATGAAAAATATTCCGGCTCGCCAACAAACCAAACTGGATTTACATCTCCAGCAGGCACTAATTTTCCAGAAAAAGCAGCAATATGATCATGCCGAAATGAATTATCAGGCTGCACTCGCCATCAACAACCGTCATTACAAAACGTTGTTTAACTACAGCCTGATGAATTTTGAAATCAAGAAAATTGACGATGCAATTTCATTTCTGACTCAGGCCATCGAAATCAATCCCAACGCAGCACCAGCATTCTATAACCGCGCCTTAATGCTGCATATCAAAGGTGCATCCGACAAAGCGTTCACCGATGTTTCCGCTTCTCTGGAAATCCAGCCCGAATATATTAAGGCGCTCGAGCTGCAAGCCATTCTCTACAAGAAACAAAAACAATATAAAGAATCCCTACTGACCTATAGCAAACTAATAAAACTGAACCCGGATAACATACTTTACCATCATGAATCCGGCGTGATTTTTCAGGATTTACGCTTATATAAAGAGGCCGTTGAAGCCTATGAAATCGTTTTAAATAAAAATCCGGATAATGCTTTGGTGTTAGCCAACATCAGCCTGATGCTTTTCGATCTGAAACAATATAAGAGCGCATTGATAGCAGTAAACCGAGCACTGGCGATCAATCCCAAAGAAATTCACAGTTATCAGGTACGCGGGATGATTGCCGGTCGGATGGGACGGCCAGATCTGGCCAAACACGATTATGACTTCGCGATTAGCCATGGTCATAAAGATCCGGAAACCGTATTCGGCAGTGGCATCATTGATTTAACGTTGGGAGAATATGAAAGCGGCTGGAAAAAATATGAAGCTCGCTGGGAAAATACCGGTATCCGTCAGGTAGTTAAAACAGGGGATTTCACAGACAAACAATGGCGAGGCGAAACTTCACTGCGAGGAAAAACACTCTATGTTTACTGGGAACAAGGCCTGGGTGATACCTTGCAGTTTTGCCGTTATATTCCATTGCTGGCGGAAGATGGTATTAATATTCTGTTTGAAGTTCAAAAACCCTTTAAAGACCTGATGGAACTACAATTTGGGCATATCGCCACCATACTGACCGAAGAGCCCGAAGACGGCTTTGACTATGTGTGTCCTTTGCTGAGCCTACCGCTGGCTTTTCGCACCACCCTGGAAACCATACCGGCACCGACCCGTTATCTTGCAGCACAAGAAGCAAAAGTAGCTCAGTGGCGAGCTCATCTGCCCGCGAAAAGAAAACCCCGAATCGGGCTGGTCTGGTCGGGGAGTTTGACGCATGGTAATGATATTCTGCGCAGCATCCCGGCAGAATTACTCGCGACCTTGTTCTCCGATGATTATGAGTTCATTTGCCTGCAAAAAGAGATCCGGCCACAAGACAAACTATGGCTAGAAAAAAATCCATGCATTAGCGAATATTCCGCTGATCTGCAGGATTTTGCCGATACCGCCGCACTGTGCGAATTGATGGACATCGTCATCAGTGTCGATACCAGTGTTGCCCACCTCGCCGGAGCCTTGGGTAAACCGTTATGGCTCCTGCTGTCTTTTACCTCGGAATGGCGCTGGATGCATCAACGTACCGACAACCTGTGGTATCCATCAGCCCGTTTATATCGGCAACCCCGGCAGAATGAATGGCAGGAAATACTCCATCAAGTTCGTGCGGATCTAGATGCTTATTTTCAGCAACCGCTCATTGCGTTAAGTTAACTGACCTCCGGCTAAGCCGGAGGCTTATTTGATGACGCCCTCTAAGGGCTCAAGTAAGCACCCAAGGTGCTATATTCCCATTTTCAATTGATCTCGGTGTTC
>CAIZDF010000278.1 GCA_903931645.1 uncultured Tolumonas sp. | reverse complement strand
TCTGACTGCGCAAATCATCAGGCATCGGCGGCCGGTGCGCTTTGTATTCCGCATACATGTCATTACGAAAGCTTTTGCCTTTAGCATCAAAAACTACCGCAACCATAGAGTCCGGATATTGTTTCAGCAGACTACGCAGCATGTTGGTGACAACACGAATTGCACCAGTTGGTTCACCGTTAGAAGTACGTAAATCCGCCTGCTGAGAAGCAAAAAAAGCCCGGTAAAGATAGGATGATCCATCAATTAGAATCAACGGAGGGGTCTGAGTCATTATATTTCGATCTTAGGAAAGGTCATCGCACTAGCATGCCACAGCTAGCTATTCAGCTCCATCGCAGGAATCTGTGGATAACTAATTTAAATTGTGGATAAGTTTGTTGAAGAAATTGGCAGAACCTGTTAGGTAATGTGTAAAACTTCTAAATACAAAATAAAAACACATTAATTTCATATAGTTAAAAAAGATAGAGATCTGAATTAACAAGAAACATGATTTATGTCAATGTGGAAAAAAGAATTGCAGATCCAAAAAAAACGCATAAATGATGCCAAAAACACTTGATCTTTGGCATCAATCAGTTCAGACAGTTTGCCAGTTCACCGTGGTCTGCCCGAATAATTTACGAGTCAGATAACGCAGCAACACGCCATATGCCGGCACGAACAGGCCAATACTGATCAAGAGTTTCACGGCATAATCTACCGCCGCAATTTCCACCCAGTGTGCCGCCATAAATGGATCTGGGCTTTTATAGAACGCGATGCCAAAAAATGCCACGGTATCCAGCATATTACCGATGATGGTCGAAGCCACCGGGGCTATCCACCACTGTGGTAACTGCCGTAATTTACTGAACACCGAAATATCTAAAATCTGCCCAAGCAAATAGGCCATAAAACTGGCGCAGGCAATCCGCGCTACAAACAGATTAAACTGCGCGATTTGTGCCAACCCCAAAAATTCACCGGCATTAAACAACACCGATAATAAATATGAGAGCAGCAAGGCCGGTAACATCGCACACAAAATAATACGACGCGCCAGTAATGAGCCAAAAATCCGCACAGTGAGATCTGTTGCCAGAAAAATAAACGGGAAACTAAACGCACCCCAGGTGGTATGAACACCCAAAATTTCGATTGGCAACTGCACCAGATAGTTACTGGAAGCAATGATCAGGATATGGAACAGTGATAAACGCCACAGCGCCTGCTGTGACTGGTTTTCAGTAAATAGCATATTGTTTCCTTTTTGGATAAGTAATGGGGTGAGGGAACCCATGTTCGCTTGCAGTTAACTCACCATTCTGCACACAAAACGGCAGCTGGCTATAGCAAGGCGCGGGATTATACAGCGAAAGATTGCTGAAACAAGCCAGACATCAAACTTATAATAAAATTGAATGTTCTTTCTTGCAGAACTGGCAAGTCAGTACCATGATTAAGTTAAGCGATCAGCAAGCTTCTCGGGCGACAGGATTCAACTTCGCACCCGGAAGGATGACGAAGCGAATCAATAATGAAACGCCAACTTGTTGACCGACTGGGAGATCAATTTTTGTTCTGTTGCAAACGACCTCGGTGAGCAGGCTTTAATGCCAGACCCGGTCAGGACACATGATGATGCCATGCGCAGCAACAAGAAAAGATCAGAAAGACAATCTGGGAGCGCTTTGCTTAAGTTGGCTGTCGGGCAATACCGGATAGCATCACAACCAGTGAAGACGGCTCTTCCTAACTAAGGAGGCAGCACCCTGAGTTATCTTTTAATAGTAGTCCAGTGTTACGAGTTCATGTTAAACGGTTAAAAGAGTTAATGTTCAAAGTAAATGTAAAAGCGTTAATTGTTCAGCGTAAATGTAAAATGTGTTGATTGGTTAAACGTTACAATGTTATTCGTAAAAATGTTACTTTGTTAAATGTTAATTGGTTTAAACGTTAGATAGTTAATTGATTAAGCTTAGATCTGGGGCCCATCCATCGGGCCCCTTTTAATATCTGCGATTTATGGTTTGTTCCTTCGTCCGATCTCGCGATCTTCTCGATTTATGCCCGCACCGGATAATATACCCAAAGTAATTGGAGTTGCAGCAAGGCGACAAGTGAGCGAATCCCCATGAGCATAGATAGGCTATGTGATTGGGGTGAGTGAACGCCGTCAACGACGCTGCAACTTCAAGTACGAAGGGTATAAATCGCTTCTGAAGTCGGGTTAAAATTACGTTACACTGTGCAGGTAATTGGCATAAGGAATCGTTGCACATGTCGGACAACACTCATTTCGGCTTCAAGACCGTTGCAGAAACTGAAAAAGAACATCTGGTGGCGGATGTTTTCCATTCTGTGGCAGAGAAATATGACCTGATGAATGACCTGATGTCATTTGGCATTCATCGTCTCTGGAAACGCTTTACCATTGATTGTGCTGGTGTCCGTCCAGGGCAAAAAATCTTAGATCTAGCAGGTGGAACGGGTGATCTTACAGCTAAATTTTCTCGTTTAGTCGGCGACAGCGGTGAGGTGGTTCTGGCAGATATTAACGATTCCATGCTGAAAGTTGGCCGTGAAAAACTGCGCAACAAAGGTCTGGTGAATAATATCCGTTATGTGCAGGCCAACGCAGAAGCACTCCCCTTCCCGGATAACTATTTTGATCTGATCACCATCGGTTTTGGCCTGCGTAATGTAACGCACAAAGATCAGGCGCTGGCTTCCATGTATCGTGCACTGAAACCAGGTGGACGCTTGTTAGTGCTAGAATTTTCCAAACCGACCAATGTTGTCATGTCTAAATTATATGACTTCTACTCATTCAAGGTGTTGCCGAAAATGGGGCAACTGGTCGCGAAAGACAGTGACAGTTACCAATATCTGGCAGAGTCGATCCGTATGCACCCTGATCAGGAAACACTGAAAGCCATGATGGAAACAGTCGGTTTTGAGCAAGTCACCTATCACAACCTGACACAAGGTGTGGTGGCTTTGCACCGCGGCTTCAAATTCTAAAAAGATCACGGGAATAACCGCATGACGCTGTCACCTCTTAGCACCGCGCTGGGTGCTTTGCTCGAAACCGGATTGAACCAACTATTGTCGCTCGATCCTCAATCTCGTGAGCGCAGCAAACCAC
The DNA here is from genome assembly GCA_903931645.1 of uncultured Tolumonas sp. Classification (GTDB taxonomy): domain Bacteria; phylum Pseudomonadota; class Gammaproteobacteria; order Enterobacterales; family Aeromonadaceae; genus Tolumonas. The sequence continues at coordinate 73 of CAIZDF010000278.1, read as the reverse complement.
TGCACGGCAAAGTGCTGAAACTAGAGTTGCAAGGTATTCCCGCAATCTGGCTGATGTTTTCACCCCATCAGGT
>CAIZDF010000277.1 GCA_903931645.1 uncultured Tolumonas sp. | reverse complement strand
TGTTAGCGCGCAGATCCTCTCGGACGATCCCGTGCTCCGGAAAGCTGCACTGGACGTGCTCGCAAAGGCGCAGACACGTTCGGCATTCCAGTTGCTTGTATCTGCCGCAGGCTGGTCACGATCTGAGGCTCGCTACGATACCCTTTGCTCACTCTACTACTACCCTCAGTATGCTGACGAACTCATGCCCCTCTTGCTGGCCGTGGCTTCTGAACCAGATGACGGCAGTCATTCCCAGAGAATGGCGGTAACTGTGATTGGGAATATGGGCCAATCTGCCATTGCCTATTTGAGTGCCCACCGCTCCGAGGTCGCAACTCCGAAGTTGTTCTGGGAGGCGATGGTTTCGGCAGCGGACAAACTCAGCGATACAGACGTAACCAGCTTCGTTGATCTCATCACCGGTGAACTCCGGGCTAAGAATGTCGAACCCGAGTGCCTCGATTCATTTCTTCGACTCCGGGAAAAACGGTGGTTTCCATTCCAAGAATTGGTTGAATACGCTTCAGCACTCTTGGTCACCGCGTCGGATTCTAATATTCGTAATGCTGCTGCGAACGTGCTCTTCCAGCTCGGCTTAAAATCGGAGGATGCAAAGAGACTCCTTGCAACGTTGACGCGTGATGATGTCCTCGGAATACGGTGCAGAGCTGTGCAAGTCTGTCTACAGGACGGCGTAGACCAACAAGTTGTGAACCTTCTTTGCGCGGCAGCCAACTTGGAGTCAATTGTCGAGAGGGGAGCAGACGAACGGATAAGGACGAAGGAGCAATTGAAAAGAGACATTGAACGAACAGTAGATCGATCATTCACAAATGCATTTGAGTGCCTGGCCTGGGTGAGAAAGAGCTGCTTTGTCGTTTGACGTGAAAATAGATTGCCGAACGAACAAGGATAGGTTGTGAGAGCGCAGCGATCCACGATCTTATTCGTGGTTGGACAAGCCAGGTGGAGAATTAGGAAATCCCTTGGTGGCTCTCATTATCAAAAAGTTTTTGAAACGGTTCCTGGTGGTGCGCCAAAAATCAGTGATCTATATTGCAGTGAAGATGAGACAGGATGATTTCGGACTTCAACTGCAATTCCTGGAAGTGATAGTAATTTTTATGTACTTTATGTTGATAGCTTATTGCCTGAGGCATATATCAGCAATACAAGAGCGAGTTCTTATGTGAGGTATATTAAAAGGTAAAAGGAGTGGGTCTTCACTTGACTCAACCTGACCTCAAACGTTATCAAGCACCACTTTTGCACCTTAACGACTACAGACTAAAAGGATCAACACTATGAGCATTTGGAAACGACTGTTCGGCGGCGGTTCAAAGTCGCCAAAACCTACCACTTCTATATCAACACTTTCAGCATCAAATACGACAAATACTGAGATTACCAACAAGGCAGTTGCTTCGGATCAGACTCAAACGGAGTTATTCACTCCCGAGACAGAAAAATCAACTGCTCCAGTTGAATTGAACCTGAAAGATGCCGCTGCGAGTGGAAATCCAGAACTAGTCAAAGCAGCGCTGCTTGGAAATCCAGTTATCAATGAGGCAGGTGGCGTTAGTGGCTTTACCGCTCTACACCATGCGGTTGCCGGCACGGATAGCGAAGCGCGTGCTCGCATTGTTGAACTACTTCATAAGGCCGGGGCGAATTTTGAAACCAAGGACACTGAAAAAGGACTCACACCGCTTCATTACACAGCTCTACGCAATAAGCCACTCTGTATGAAAGCATTATTGGTGTGCGGTGCCAACGTGAACGCCCTTGAAGGCAACGGGGCGACAGCCCTGCACGGAGCTGCCTTCTTCAACTACACCGACATTGCACGAATATTATTGGCTCACGGTGCCGATCCAGAAATAAAAGATCGAAATGGATATTCCCCGATGTTTCTTGCCCAAAGAAAAGGATACCAGGAATTGATTGATCTTTTCGGAAACCATCTGAGAAATCGCGAAAATAGTCCACAAGAAGAGAATTTGCCAGACGAGTCAGTTATTAAACAATTTGAAGAGGCTAATCGAAATGCAAAAACACCAGAAGAAATAGCAAGGGAGATTCTAGAAGGATTTACTCCAGGTATTGTGCAGAATAAATCTGTTAGTGCCAACTTTACAATACATCCACCCAGAGGTTTTTCCATCTTTAATCTTCTGGCATATCAAGGGAAATCCATCTCCTACAATGGAACAGTTGTCGGCAGGGCCGATAAAGTAGATGTGAAGAATAACGGCAGTGTGATTATCACGGTCAACAACATTGGTGTAGTTTATGTAGATAAAAAATTGGGACATGATTT
>CAIZDF010000276.1 GCA_903931645.1 uncultured Tolumonas sp. | reverse complement strand
TTGATCATACGATTGCGCTGCTTTGCTAAAACGCTGTGCCACCGCCTGTTTATCTACCGGTTCAAGCATCTGTCACACACTCTTTTAACTCGTTAAGCAGAAGGGATACATCTGATAGATGATGTGCCGCAGTTAGCGTAATACGCAACCGGGCAGTCCCTTTCGGTACTGTGGGCGGGCGGATCGCGGTGACCCACAAGCCTCGTTCACGTAATTTATTTGCCACCGCCACAGCTTTATCGGCATCACCAATAATTAGTGGTTGAATGGCGGTCGATGATTCGCCAGCTACCAAGCCTAATTCAGCGATACCTGCTTTAAATTGCCGAATCAACGCCTGCAAATGCGCGCGTTCCGCATCAGCTTGTTTTACCCATGCCACAGCGGCACTAATAGCATGCGCCTGTGCGGGTGGCATATGAGTGCTGTAGACATAATCACGCGCGAAATTAACCAGATAATCAGTGAACTGTCGGCTACCGCCAACAAATGCGCCGGCGACACCCAGCGCTTTACCAAACGTTGCCATGCGAATGTGCACACTGTTGGGAGCAACACCCTGCTGCGATAACGTACCACGCCCTTGTTCGCCTAGCACACCGATGCCATGCGCATCATCAATCATTAACCAATTGCCGCTGTTTGCAGCAAGTTCTGCTAATTGCTCGCAAGGTGCTTGATCGCCATCCATGCTGAACACCCCCTCGCTCATGATCAAACCAGAGCGCGGTTGTAGTAGTGAGGCCAAATGAGCCATATCGTTATGATGAAAACGCCGCATCTTAGCAGGCGATTGTGCACCCGCCTCCTGCAAGGAAGCATGATTGAGACGGTCTTGATATTGGATATGCTCTTTTTGTAATAACGCTTTGATTACCGCCTGATTTGCACCAAAACCGGTCGAGAACAACAGCACCGACTCGACTTGCAGCCATTCTGCCAGCGTCTGCTCAAGTTGGGCATGCGCCTCGGTATACCCAGTGACTAATGGCGATGCACCAGAACCAGCGCCCCAGCGATCCAACCCTTCCTGCCAGGCTTCGATCAAAAATGGCTGAGCCGCTAAACCTAAATAATCGTTACTGGAGAAATTGAGATAGCGTCGGTCATTCAGCGCGATATAGCGCCCTTGGCCTGATTGCAATGTCTGCCGCTGACGAAGCAGGCCCTGTTGGGCCCGTTCATTTAACTCGGTTTGCAGATCAAACGGCATTAGCCGGTGCCTTTGGTTTGCTGGCATCATAAAACAATGCGCCTTCGGCCTGATCAGCAATCGCCTCCATCAATGCATGCTCTTCCACCATATCCGGTTTCTGCGCACGCGCTTCTGGTTTCAGACCTAAACGGGCAAACAGTTGCATGTCTTCATTAGCGTCTGCATTCGGGGTGGTCAGCAGTTTGCAGCCGTAGAAAATCGAGTTGGCACCAGCCATAAAACACAGCGCCTGCATTTGATCGTTCATTTTTTCTCGACCCGCAGACAGACGAACATGCGATTTTGGCATCAGAATACGCGCCACTGCGATAGTGCGGATGAAATCGAATGGATCAAGATCAGCCTGATTTTCCAGCGGTGTGCCTTTCACTTTCACCAGCATGTTGATCGGCACGCTTTCTGGTTGTACTGGCAGATTAGCCAGCTGCACCAGCAAGCCAGCACGGTCTTCAACCTGTTCGCCCATACCGACGATACCGCCAGAACAGATCTTCATACCGGCATCACGCACGTGCTGCAGCGTATCCAGACGTTCCTGATAAGTACGGGTAGTAATGATAGCGTTGTAAAATTCCGGTGAGGTATCCAGATTATGGTTGTAATAATCCAGGCCCGCTTCCGCCAGTTTCTGTGCCTGATCTTCAGTCAGCATACCCAGCGTCATGCAGGTTTCCATGCCAAGACCTTTCACTTCCTGGATCATACGGATGATGTACGGCATGTCACGGTCACGTGGATTACGCCATGCCGCCCCCATACAGAAACGTGAAGAGCCTGCTGCTTTGGCTTCCTGAGCACGTTGCAATACTTTTTCAACTTCCAGCAACGTCTCTTTTTCCAAGCCTGTGTTATAGCGCGCGCTCTGCGGGCAATATTTACAGTCTTCCGGGCAAGCACCCGTTTTAATCGACAGTAAGGTGCTCACCTGCACTTCATTCGGGTTGAAGTTTTCACGGTGTACCAATTGCGCCTGAAATAGCAGGTCGTTGAATGGTAAAGCAAACAAAGCTTCTACTTCGGAAACTGTCCAGTTATGACGGATGCTGGCTGACATGGGTTCTCTGTACTCTGTGACGGAATTTATTTGGATAGTCTATGTCTGCCCGTTAAACTGTCAATTAAAAATGAAATCTGATATTTACATCAGGA
>CAIZDF010000275.1 GCA_903931645.1 uncultured Tolumonas sp. | reverse complement strand
GACACGTTTACTTAATGACCGAGCAAAAAGGAACAGCTAATGAGTGATGTTTCTTCAAGAGTTGCTGGCGTTGTAGTTGATTTCGACAAAACGGCATCAAGGAAGTTGTCGCCGTAATAAATGACAATTGGGATCTTGGTGAGTTTCATAAACTCTACCATTGGTACTTTAGGTAATGGAAACGAACGACCTTTCATGGTTGCTGTAGCTGGGCCTTGTCCTTCTGGAAACACAAAATCACCGCCCGGCTCGAAAGCGACAATGGCCTTCACATGGCTATCATTCATCGCTGTTTTCCAGCCTGGGCCACCACTTTGTGAGTGGGTCACCAGGATCCCATCGCCAATTTTATCGAACAGCTTTGAAACACCGTCGATATTAAGTGCTGCATCATAAGGGCCGGTATTTGGCGTCATCTGTCGATAAAACTGGTTTAAGGCTTCCGGATCTTTTGAGAATTGCACATTCGGGTAGTAATTTGGCCAGACACCTAAACGGAAGGTACCAAACCATAGTTGTTCATCAGGTGCTGCATTGATGGTGACAGATTTTGTACTACGACCGGACAGTCCGCGGCGAGGCTGGTCAACCAGATAGGTCGCATAGCCCTCTCTTAGGAAGATATTTTGAAACCCTTCGCGACCATCAGGTGTTGTTTGCCAGGTGCGCAGTGATTCGCCATGCCCATGCCAGAAAACCAAGGGGAGATGATTGGCTTTGGGCGGAATTTGATAAAACGCAGTTAGATGGTCGCCATGCAATGTTTGGCCGGTTGAGTCGGGGCCCGCCGGATTGTAAGCACCTTGCTTGATTGGATCGAACGTTCCCGGCATTTGAATGACTGATCCACCGACTGCGAAACTGCCTTGTTTTTCAATAACCAACAGATCTGATTTATGGTGCGTTGCAGAACAGCCGACAATAAGTGTCAGGCTGAACGCTAATGCTGAGAGTTTATACCGACGTGTGATCTGCATATATCTATCCTTATGTTGATTTCTGGAAAACATTGATTACTAATACGTCATCATTGAGGTTGAGGGGATCGAACTCAGGCTTGCGCTTTATTCGAAGCATAAGCAGTTTCGGTTATTTGGGGCTGTTGTTGTCGCCCGATAAATAACCAGCAGAGTGTCATGGCGATCGCTGCCATGATGGCTCCACCAATCAGTGCGGCTGAGATTTGATGCGCCAACTGACCTTTCACAGATAACAATGGGTCTTGGAAGGAAGAGAAAATAACGATCAATATCGCAAGTCCAATTGAGCTGCCGAATTGATGTGCCACATTCACTAACCCGGAGGCTGCACCAGCATCTTTTTGTGGAACTTCTGTTAATCCGGCAACGGTGAGGGGGCCAATAGAGCCGCCTTGGCCGATCCCGATCAGAATCATGGGTAATCCAACTGCAAACATATAATCAGAGTGGTCATTGATCAGACTAAGCCACAACAAGCCAATAATATTGATGGCAAGCATGACGGCTAAAACCCGACCATTACCGAAACGGCGCGTGAATTTTGAAACATTCATTGCAGTGATAAAGTTAGCGAGTGTGGTTGGCAAGAACGCAAAACCAGTTTCCAATGCGGTTAATCCAATGACATTCTGTAGAATCTGAGTCGTAAAGAACCAGAAACTAACCCCTGCACCTAAAAACAACATGCGTGAAACAAGAGCGGCATTTCTTTCCTTATGCCTAAATAAGCTCAGCGGCATGATCGGTTGTTTCGCGCTTTTTTCATTGAAAATGAACATCATCAATAAGAATAAACCAGCCACAATGGGTAATAGAGCATAGAGATCATGGATGCCATTTTCTGCTGATCGCACGATACCGTAGACTAATAAAGACATGCTCACTGTTGATGTGATGGCACCGAATACATCGAATTGACCAATGTGTTTATCGGT
>CAIZDF010000274.1 GCA_903931645.1 uncultured Tolumonas sp. | reverse complement strand
CTTCCGTCAACGGCACGGCAAAACGCACGCCCAGACCATACGTTTGCGAGGTGTACTGACTGATAATGTTGGTGGCATTCGAAGTGCGTTTATACACATCAAAACCGCGACTCATGCCTTCATCCGTGTAATACGGATTGGTATAGGAAACCGATACGTTTTGATTGATCTTGCTAGTATTGAGCTGGGTAGACAAATGGTTACCGCTACCGAACAGATTTGCCTGCGATACACCACCCGAGAACACCAGACCTTCACCACTGTTAACCCCCGCACCGACGGTAAAACTACCCGTCGATTTTTCCTTGACGGCCACGTTGACATCCATTTGATCAGCCGTACCCTGAACCTGAGGCGTTTCTACACTCACCTCAGAGAAATAATCCAGCCTGTCGGCACGCTGCTTGGATTTCTTGATTTTCTCTACATCAAACCACGCACCCTCAACCTGCCGGAATTCGCGTCGGATAACTTCATCTCGCGTCTTGGTGTTGCCCGCGATATTGATGCGACGAATATAGACGCGCTGACCGGGATCGATCACCAGATTGAACGACACCTCATGCGTTTCTTTGTTTAGATTAGGAATCGCATTCACATTGGCGAACGCATACCCTTCAGCCGCCAGACGCTCTCCGACTACTTTACTGGTTTCAGACAAAGCCTTGCGAGAATAACTGTCACCGGATTTTATCTTGATCAACTTTTCTATTTCTTCCTTCGGAATCAAAGTGTTGCCAGAAACGGATACTTTAGTCACCGTATACTTGGCGCCTTCGTTGATATTGATTGTGATGTAGATATCCTTCTTGTCCGGTGTAATGGAAATCTGCGTGGAATTGATGTTGAACTCCAGATAACCGCTGTCCATGTAGAACGAGCGCATGGCTTCCATGTCCGCCGATAATTTCTGCTTGGAATACTGATCGTTTTTACTGAACCAGCTCATCCAGTCCGGCGTACTGAGTTTCATCAAGTCGAGCAAATCCGACTCCGGATAGATTTTATTGCCGACGATATTGATCTGTTTGATCTTGGATACTTCACCTTCCACTACGTCAAAAACGATACCAACGCGATTGCGTTCCAGCTCGGACACTTTGGTATTGATAGTAACGCCATATTTACCGCGCGCCACGTATTGGCGCTTCAATTCCTGCGTCGCCTTTTCCAGCGCGCCCTTATCGAAGATGCGCGATTCGGCCAAGCCGGCATATTTCATATTGTCTTTGAGTTGATCCTTGGGAAAATCCTTCACCCCATTGACCTGAATGCTAGCAATCGAAGGACGCTCCTTGACCAGCACGATCAATACGCCCTGCTCGACTTCCAGACGTACATCCTTGAAGAAGCCCGTGCCGTACAAGGCGCGAATCGCGACGGCGGCCTGTTCATCGTTCATGGTTTCGCCCACCTTGACCGGCAAATAACTGAACACCGTGCCCGCTTCCGTACGCTGTATACCCTCAACACGGATATCCTTAACGGTAAAAGGAACAATGGCCCAGGCGGGCGTCATAAATAACAGCGAAATGATTCCTGCAAGTTTTGTTTTGTTCATTTAGTACTAACCTGAAATAAGGCGATTAATATCGTTGTAGACGGCGAAAACCATCAACGTACCCAGCAAAGCAATTCCTATCTTCTGTCCGATTTCCCAAGCCTGTTCTGAGACCGGGCTACCTTTGACCAATTCAACGACATAATACAGCAAGTGACCACCATCCAATAAGGGAACAGGCAGCAAATTCAACACACCCAGACTGATGCTGATCAACGCAAGAAAACCCAGATAGGCTGCCCATCCCATGTGAGCCGACTGACCGGCGTAATCGGCGATGGTAATCGGCCCGCTGATATTTTTCATGGACACTTCACCCAGCACCATTTTTCCCAGCATTTTCAAGCTGATAACTGAAGTGTCCCAAGTCTTATTCAAGGCATGCATGAATGCATCAACCGGTGGGTAACTGACCTCAACCAGCAGCGCATCAAGGACTGATTTATCCACTTTGGGTGCGGCACCGATTTTCCCAACAATTTTACCGGACTCAGTCACCCCTTGCGGAATCATCTTCAGACTCAACAGCTGATTTGCTCGCTGAATGTCCAGTTGCACATTGAGCCCCGGATGGCTGCGCACCACCTCAACTAAACCGCTCCAACTCGTTAAAGGGATGTCATCTGCACGCAGCACAAGATCGCCCTCCTGCAACTGCGCCATCTGCGCCACACCACCTTCGGTCAGCTTACCGATCACCGGCAAAATCACCGGTTGATACAGATGTAATCCCAGTTTATCCATAAACGCGCCGTCCAGATCACTCGCCTCCAATTCACTCAGATCTAATGAGTGAAACAGCGTCGTACCGTGATCGCTGAGCGTTTCGATCTTAACTTCTCCTTGTTTCAACGCCAGCGTGAGTAATGACCAGTGCAGTTCCTGCCAACTCGGGATCGCGACACCATCGATACTGACGATAGTCTCTCCCGCATGCAACAAGGCCGCAGAGGCAGGCGTACCCGTCGGCACTACACCCAATATCGGCTTTAAACCCGGCAGGCCG
>CAIZDF010000273.1 GCA_903931645.1 uncultured Tolumonas sp. | reverse complement strand
TTTTTGACATAAAAAAACCGGCCATCAGAGGCCGGTTCTCAATGCTGCAATTATTTAGCTAATTGAGTTTTAATTTTTGCCACAATTTCATCAATTGCGATTTCGGTTTTTTCACCGCTACGGCGGTGTTTGTATTCCACCACGCCGCTGTCGATACCACGTTCACCGATCACGATCGCATGTGGAATACCGATCAATTCCATATCGGCAAACATTACACCTGGGCGCTCTTTACGATCATCCAGCAACACTTCAACACCGGCTGCTTGCAGTTCAGTGTAGAAACGCTCAGCCAGTTCCTGCACGCGGTGAGATTTGTGCATATTCATTGGAATGATCACCGCTTGGAATGGCGCCAGCGCATCGCTCCAGATGATACCGCGGTCATCAAAGTTTTGTTCAATCGCAGCAGCAACCACACGGGTAACACCAATACCGTAACAGCCCATTTCCATCACAGTGGATTTGCCGCCTTCGTTCAGCACGGTTGCATTCATTGCTTCAGAGTATTTTGTGCCGAGTTGGAAAATATGGCCCACTTCAATACCACGTTTCAGTAGCAGCGTGCCTTGACCACATGGGCTTGGATCACCTTCTACGACATTACGAATATCGGCGACTTCATAACCTTGAATATCACGATCCCAATTCATGCCGGTCATGTGGAAATCATTTTCATTGGCGCCACAAACAAAATCAGCCAGATGAGCTGCGCTGCGATCGACGATCACTTTGCATTTCAGGTTTTGTGGGCCAATGGAACCGGCATCACAACCTGCCACTTCACGGATCTCTTCTTCGCTAGCGAAAGTTAACGGTGCTGCAACACCAGCCACTTTCTCTGCTTTGATGTCGTTCAGTTCATGATCACCACGTAAAACCAGCGCAACTACGCCCGCTTTACCTTGTTCATCGGCTTCACCTTTTACCAGCAGAGTTTTGACAGTCTGTTGCTCAGCCACTTTCAGGTAAGCAGAAACTTCCTCGATGGTGTGCGCATTTGGCGTAGCGATCTTAGTCGCAGTTGCTGATGGTGCTGGGCGTTCACCTGCAGGAGCCAAGGCTTCGGCCATTTCGACGTTAGCGGCGTAATCTGATTCGGTCGAGAAGGCAATCACGTCTTCACCGCTGTTCGCCAGCACATGGAATTCATGTGAACCAGTGCCACCGATAGAGCCGGTGTCAGCCAATACTGGGCGGAAATCCAGATCCATGCGGCTGAAAATGTTGCAGTAAGCCTGATGCATTTTGCCGTAGGTTTCTACCAGACTGTCTTTGTTCAGATGGAAGGAATAAGCATCTTTCATGGTGAATTCACGACCACGCATCACACCAAAGCGAGGGCGAACTTCATCACGGAATTTGGTCTGGATCTGATACAGGTTCAGTGGCAGCTGTTTGTAGCTGTTGACTTCGTAACGCACCAGCGCTGTCACCACTTCTTCATGCGTCGGGCCTAATACAAACGGACGGCTATGACGGTCAGTCAGACGGCACAGTTCCGGGCCATATTGTTCCCAACGACCAGACTCTTCCCACAACTCTGCGG
>CAIZDF010000272.1 GCA_903931645.1 uncultured Tolumonas sp. | reverse complement strand
TTCAAGGAAATGTACGCTCTGGCCAGCAGATATATTCTCCTGGTCCTGTTGTTATTTTAGGCTCTGTCAGTAATGGCGCTGAAATTATTTCCAACGATAGTATCCATGTATATGGTAACTTAAGAGGCAGAGCACTTGCAGGCGCAAGAGGCAACCAAGATGCCCGAATTTTTTGTGGGCATCTCGAGGCTGAATTAGTTTCAATTGCTGGGCATTATTTGTTAAGTGACAGCCTCCCAGAGCCCTTCGTTGGTCAAGAAGTCCAGATACGTCTGGATAATGAAAAAATTATTTTCGACAAATTAATAAGCTAACGGTTTACAAGGGTAATATTCATGGCACGAATTATTGTCGTTACATCCGGGAAGGGTGGTGTTGGTAAGACCACCAGTAGTGCTGCTATCAGTACCGGTCTGGCGCAGCAAGGGAAAAAAACCGTTGTCATTGATTTCGATATTGGACTTCGAAATCTTGACTTAATAATGGGTTGCGAACGTCGTGTTGTTTATGATTTTGTGAATGTCATAAATGGTGAAGCGACATTAAATCAAGCGTTGATCAAAGATAAACGCGTAGAAAATCTGTTTATTTTGCCTGCATCACAGACCCGTGATAAAGATGCGTTAACCAAAGATGGTGTCGAAAAAATCATCAATAAACTTCAAGAGATGGATTTTGACTATATTATCTGTGACTCACCTGCTGGTATCGAAACTGGAGCTTTAATGGCGTTATATTTTGCTGATGAAGCAATTGTAACAACTAATCCAGAAGTTTCTTCCGTACGAGACTCAGACCGAATTCTCGGTATCCTTGCATCTAAATCTCGTCGAGCAGAACAAGGCCTCGAACCAGTCAAAGAACATCTATTATTAACTCGCTATGCGCCAGGTCGAGTCAATCGCGGGGACATGCTGAGCGTAGAAGATGTACAAGAAATTTTAGCTATTCCACTTTTAGGCGTTATTCCTGAATCGCAAGCAGTGTTGCGGGCATCAAACTCTGGTGAGCCAGTAATTCTGGATCAGAACTCGGATGCGGGTCAGGCCTACCTAGATACGGTAGCGCGCTTGTTGGGTGAGAAACGTGATTTCCGTTTCTTGCAGGAAGAGAAAAAAGGCTTCTTTAATCGCCTGTTTGGAGGGTAACAGCAGATGTCATTGCTTGATTTTTTCCTGAAAACCAGGAAAGAAAGTACCGCAAAACTGGCCAAAGAGCGATTACAAATTATCGTAGCGCATGAGCGTACCAGTCGTAGTGGTCCCGATTATCTGCCTCAGCTGAAACAAGACATTCTGGATGTGATCAGAAAGTATGTTCAGATTGATCCTGAACAAGTTACTGTACAGCTGGATAAAAAAGGTGAAGAACTGTCAGTTCTTGAACTTAATATTATGCTGGCGGACGATAAAAAACCCAATACTGAAAATGGTGAAGAATCGAAAAATTAAGAAAAGGGCGCAATTCAGCGCCCTTTTTTATAACTTCAAGACTGCATTTCGCCAACCAGAGATAAGTTTTGGCTTTTCTACATTAATGTCTTTGCCTTCATAACACCAAAGCAAATATTGATTAATCAATTTACGAGATCCCAACAACTCGACGGGTAAATTGTTGTTTTCAGCAGCGACATCAATAACTTGCTTTATTTGTTTAAAATCTTGTTTGTATTGTGGAAAATCGATCATGCGTTTTATTCT
>CAIZDF010000271.1 GCA_903931645.1 uncultured Tolumonas sp. | reverse complement strand
GCCTCAAAGCCAGCGTGCTGTTCGAAGGCGTTCACTACATTCTTCCATTCGGTGGTGGCAAGATCCTGTGTATCTGGGAACAGGTGGAAGCCTCCATGTTGCATGGCGTTTCTGCAAACGATCTGATTGGTCATCTGGACTAAGGAGATAATCATGGGATCTGTAAACAGCCGTGATGGCAAACTCTATCTGGATTTTCGCTTTAAAGGCGTGCGTTGCCGGGAGCAAACTCGTTTGGCAGAGAGTGCCGCCAACCGAATTAAGCTGGAGCGCGTGCTAAAAATGATTGAACAGCAAATCAGTCTCAATACCTTTGACTATGCCCATCATTTTCCTGATAGTCCGCGCGTCGCCAAATTTCGTCAAATCGCGCAACTGGAAGCGCAAAAAGCACAAGGTGCCACCATGTTGTTTTCAGTGTTTGTCTGTCAGTGGCAGGCTGAAAAAAACATCGAATGGCGGTTAAGTCAGCAGGAAACGGTCGATGGTATTTTGCGTTGTCACTTATTGCCAAATTTTGGTGATCTACCGATAGGGGCTATCAGCAAAGGCGATATTCTCCGGTTTCGTTTAAAGCTAAATGATGCTGGTTTATCACCATCCCGCATTAATCACATCATGACGTCACTGCGAATGATCATTAATGAAGCTGCCGAGCGATTTGATTATGACTCGCCGTGGCGCAACATTAAGCCGCTATCCATTCCGCGTGCAGACATCAAACCTTTCACATTGGATGAAGTACAGCGGATCATCACAACGGTTCGGCCAGATTTCCAAGCGTATTACACCGTGCGATTTTTTACCGGGCTGCGTACCGGTGAAGTGGATGGATTGATGTGGGATAACATCGATTTTACTAACCGGCGCATCAATATCACGCAGTCGCTGGTCAAAGGCGTTTTAGGTCCAACTAAGACTACCGGCTCTACTCGTTCAGTGCAGATGTCTGCTCGAGTTTTTGATGCATTGTTGGCGCATAAAGATGTTGCTGACCAAAACACTTCATTTGTCTTTTCCGCCCGAAATGGTCAGCCGCTTAACCATAAAAATGTCACGCGTCGTGTCTGGTATCCACTCCTGACATATCTGAAATTAGAAGCGCGAAATCCGTATCAGACTCGGCATACGGCAGCCACTCTGTGGTTGGCTGCTGGCGAAAGCCCAGAGTGGATAGCGAATCAGTTAGGGCATGCCAATACGACCATGCTGTTCAAGGTGTACTCCCGCTATGTACCCAATTTGGTTCGACGTGATGGCTCGGCATTTGAGTCACTGCTGGATGAACAGTTTGATGCGAATGATGAGGAGGATGCCGCATGAACAATCCATTATTTCGCCGTTGTGAACAGGTGTGGTGCGAGTGTGCGGATACTGATTATCATCGCAGTGGTTTGGCGTGTTGGCTGTTTATCATTGACGAGTTGTATTACCCCGTGCTTTTGCAGCAAGAACAGATGCGACATATTAATCCTACTGGCGAGCATGTTTCATTGGTTTTAGAAGAGACACATCGGGGAATATTTATTTCTGATGTCATGTCGGTTCATCATAAAAAAAACGATGATGCGCAAAAACTGAAGGCTGTTCAGGGGCGCAATTTTTGAGGCTGGCATCGATCAGCGAGGAGATAAAGCATGAAGAAATTGCAATCTGAAATGACGTTAGACGAGTTATTGCAGGACAATCCGCAAGCTGCGGCCTGTGCCACTGAAGAGGATCACATTTGGTTGGGTGTTGTGCCAGGGCTGCGGTTGCCAGATGATTTTTTGCAAATGGATGCTGATGCACTGCGGCGGTTATTTATAACCAGTATGGTTCCGACGGCTGTGTGGGCGGCAGCCAACCAATTATTTGATGAAAGTGAGCAAAGTGCCGTCAACTGGTTATGTGCACCCGCGTTTGGGTTGGGTGGTGTACGGCCGGTGGATGCCATCAGAACGTGTGAGGGTAAAGAGGCCGTCATGTGTCTAATGGGGCAGTTGTTGTATGGTTTTTGCTCTTGAGATATTTCCCCATACCCGATGATCATGGGTCTGCATCCCGGCCATACGATGAGTTTCCGGGATGCATTTTGTCTCGGTTTAAGAGGGATCTGGATCAGTTTGCCAGTGCCGGATCTCTCCTGCTGTAAATAGTAAAATCGCCAACCGATGAAACAGATAACGCAACGTGCTGGTACTTTTCTGCGCCAACTCAGAATTTTTTACCGGTGGTTCCTTTGCTGCAGTGCTCACCATTTTCTTTGCTTCTGGCGCACTCAAATACAGTACTGCCAGCCCATTCGGATATTGATTGACCTTTCGAAGTGGCATGATTTCTGTTTTCAGGCGCTGACGGATAAACCACATTTCTTGGATCTTTTTTTCCTGATCGGATGGGAGTTGTAGTTCCAACCTCCATCGTCTGACTGAGAATAAAAGAAGCATCAGTCGCATAAATATCTTGAAGCGCTCAGGATCATCAAACCGGATCCCTGCTCGGGAACTGTTTACATTCAGCAGCAGATATTTGATTTGTTCTCTGAGCTCTGCACCGGTGATTTCCTTTTGTTGTCGTAGTTGTCTGCATTGCGCCCTCAGTTTGGCTATTTCTTGTTTTTCTATCTTTGAATGAGGTTCTGCTGGTAAGAATTGCTGCTGGCGGGAGCGTGGAAATAACCGCGGTTTATTTTCTTTGGTTTTCAGATCGCGTAAGGCAATAGCGGTTTGCTCCCACCGGGTCAATTGCTGTGGTGTGACTTGATAAAAGGCCGCAGTTTCAGCAGGATCGACACCTTTTTCTATCATGGATAAAGTCTGCTGACTGGCGATGTACTGATAGTCGGTGCTTTCTTTTACCTTTACGGGGGAGATGGTTGTGTGTCCACTCGCTTTAATGGTGGTCATCCATGGCTTAAGTCGTTTAAACAGCAGTGATTGCAGTGAACGATAGTCAGGGTAGACATCAGGGATCACTTTATGTGCGCTGTAGCGTGATAGGCCGAAAATCCGGATCCCATGTTGTTTATTAAACGGAATATCGATGGGCCTGAGACTTTCTGACAGTATTAAATCGGTAAAATGCAGGTAAGTGCAGAGCGTAATGGCCGGACTGCTGTGGCCGGCAAAGGCCGCAATGGCGTAATAGATGTCTCGTGGGCGGTTAATGCCACCAATCAAATTTTTTAGTGTACGGCAGGCTTCCGCAGGATAGGGCGTCAGAATTGATAGCCAGTCAGTTTGGGTATTTTTCGCCAGCAACTCATGATGCATGATGACTTGCAGTCGTGATAGTGCAGTATGGCGCAGATGATACAACCGGTAATAATCGCCCCCACTCAGTTCTTTCAAAACAGCCTGTGCCATCAATGCCAACTGAGTTGTATCCAGTGGTTGATAGGCATCTTGTTCTGCACATAAAAACAGTGATGTGACCGGCGGATGAGTAAGGCGACGGGTCTGCAGATGTTTGTCCACAATCGCTTTTTCATGTGCCGTCAGTAGTGGAAATAACGGTACTTTGCGTAATGCGGCATCAGTCTTGTTATGTCCGAAGCGGTTTTCACGGACAAATAGCCAGCCAATTTCCGACGGTTCCAGATCCCGTATTTGTAGTTTTGCAATCTCACCGGGACGTAAGCCACACCGGTAGGCAATGATCAAAAAGGTCTGTAATGTTCTCTGCTCTGCAGCACTCAGATCCGTCATTTCATTGATCTGAGTGAGCAGGGCAAAAAATAGGGGTTCACTGACATAACCGGCACAAACATGACGGTTACCTGCAGCGCTTTGAGATGTCTCTGTCAGCCCTTGTGGTAATGGCGGAAACTGATGATATTGCACACAGAACTGGTGCAATTGCTCTAATCGATCTGCATTATATTCCCTATTTTTGTGGCTTTGAGGTCGGTTCAATATAGTTTGATAGAGCTCAAAAAAATCCTCTCCGGCAAACGCATTCAGTGGCTGTTGCGTGGTTGCCAGCAGCCACTCATGACCAATTGCGCTGATATATCGCCGAGCGGTTGAGATCTCGTTGCCTGCCGCAAAAAGCAAATGATGGATCCACTGAAAAAATAGGTCTTCTGATAATTCCCAACTTTCGGCCGTCAATTGTGCAAACTGTTCTCGCACTCGGGCTTTCGATAATTGTTTGGGATGCAGGATAGTCTGCAATGAGGCCAGTAAAGAAATCCGGGGGCGTGATGAAGATAAAGATCGCCGGCCGCCCGATTGCGCGGCTAACCGTTTAAGGGGTGCGAAATCAGCATAATGAGTGCAGGTTGATTCTTTTAAGTTTTGAGCAACAATTTGTCGCCAGTAAATTTCGGGCAGGGATGTTCCAGGTTGTCGACCGATTGCGTATTCGAGCAAGACTTCGGGTAATGCAATTCCCGGTAGAGACTCCGTAAATGCGATCCCGCCTCTGGCTAGTGCGCGAAATGACGCCGGTGGTAACCCAAGAGGTTTCAGTTGCTGCTGTATGGCAACCAGTAGCGCATTATCATCCAGATCGATGTGCCAGACCGCCGGACGAATTTTTAAGAACCGTCTTATTAGTCCAAGGGTAATTGTGTCCGGGAAAAAGCGGACCACTGTTTCTGCATCGCCATTTTCATCATACTGATTGGTCGCAAATTGACTGCTGTCTGTGGGTTGGAGTAATAGCCAGATCTGCTGCTGAGCGCCATGTAGTGGCCTCGGTTTTTTCAGTTCCTGTGCCAGTGCACACCAAAGTACGGGTCGGTTCAGCCCTCCTAGAAAAATAGCGGACAATAACAGTTGAATAAATAACGTATTTGCAGAGAGGGTTGACGGGTCATTTTGTTGTAAATCCTTCAGCCACGCTTGTGCCAGTGGTAGTACGGCGTGTGCGGTCTGATTCCATCTTTCGGTTCGGAGTGGTCGCTGTCGTTTCAAAACAATAAAGGGGGGCGGAGAAACCAGATCCCAAATCCCTTGTTCATTGCCCTGTTCAATCGCTTTGGCGATATAGTTATAACAAAGTCGGTAAGCCGCACTTTCTGTCAGCTCGGCTTGCAAGGTTTGATGTACCTTTGGCCATTTTTTATCAAACACAGTCGCAGTAACCTGAGGCGGCTCCGTAAAAAACTCCGGAATAATTTTCTGTAAGGTCGTTAATCCGGCTTTGATCACGCGTTGGTCTCGTTGCCAACGTTCATGATGACGAGCTGCCCGGCCTGCGAGAAACCCAACCGGTTTTTCTGATAACAGAATTAATGGATTTGGCATCCTGCGATAGCTCCGATCTGATGTTGCTGAAATAAATTTTCGAGTTCAGTGGCGATGTGTTGATAATCTTTTAGGGATAAACCACTGAATGCACCTAAACCTTCTGCACCCAACTCTTCGTGGCCCATCCAGCAATCAATTAGCTGTGGCGTGATCCGAGCTTTCATTAAATAAGAGCGATTATGATGCCGGTACCAGTTCATTGGGTATGGCATTGACTTGCCAAGTTGTTCTTTCAAACGCCCCGGTGTTATTTCTAAGGGATGGTGCCAATAAGGCTGATCAGGCGTGCTGGCTTTTTCCTCAATCAAAAAGAACAAATTTTGTTCCCCATCCAGGGCTTGTTGTAAATGTCTGGCCAGATCTGGATTGAGTAATTTGAAATATTGTATGAGTGTTCGTAGGTGTGTCAGATAAAGCTGGATTTGGTTTATCGCGGTTTCAGGTAACACGAGCGTTCTGGCGGCAAGCCCAGCCCGGCGTTCTTTATCGCTGATCCACCAATGCCCAGAGATCTGGCTACCATCCGTACAAAACCCAAATGGCGCATTCACCGGGCGATGGCCGGTCGCCACACAAAGCAATAACCAGATATACGCGACATACCGGTTGTGATAT
>CAIZDF010000270.1 GCA_903931645.1 uncultured Tolumonas sp. | reverse complement strand
TTCATTAAAATACCTATTGATCTTTATTTTAGATCGTTCATTATCCAGTTATCCGGATAATATCCAGCAGGAAATTATTCGAATACTTGCCTGTACTGTTAGTGGTAGCAGGCGTGTAATTGCCTTGAAAAGCTCGAGGAACCCAAGATGAAGCCCAATGCGAACAGTATGTCCGTTCGCAATAGCCTCTGTGTATCTATTACATATGGCGTTATTGCGGAACTGCAACCCCCCCCCAAAAAAAATGACACTCCTGAAGTGAATAAACGATGTTGAATTAATCATTTGCCATCTGAATTCTTATATTCGGATATTTTACTATTCCGTAAATCGGGAATTATTTATTAGCTTCCCACAGTCACAAGTGGAAAGCGTTTATTTGTCTATTTTTGGCGGTTTTATGAAAAAATTAATTGCGTTATGTGTTCTGTCTGCAACGTCTGCTTATGCGGCTACCACTTATATAGCGCCAGCTACTGGCCCTTTTGATTTACGTCAATGGAAAGAAACTTTGCCGGTTGCAAACAGCAGCGGTGGTCTGATTGAAATAATGCCAGATCAATTAGCCACTTATGCCAGCAAATATTTCTATTTAGATAGTAATATTAAAATGACGTTCTGGGCCCCAGTGAATGGCGCCGATCTCGTTACAACTAAAAATTCCGATTATCCACGTTCCGAATTACGTGAAATGATTGGTGATAACGATCGTGACGACTGGAACTGGGAAGGTCATCACACGATGAAAGCCTGTTTGTGGGTTGCCCAAGTACCGTCGACGAAAAAAGTGGTCATTGGCCAGATCCACAGTTACAACAACCCGTTGATCAAGTTGCAGTGGGAAAATGGTTCCGTTTATTCACTGACCAAACGGAATGAAGATGGTTCCAACGGTGACATCAAAACCTTACTGGCAGCACCCGGTACAAATAAATTCTGCTACACCATCGACTCTAATGCGGGTGTGCTCAATGTCGCTGTGGATGGCGGCAAAACATCGACTTACGATTATGTGGTTGGCGATCCTAACTGGATGAATCAAAAGTTCTATTTTAAAGCTGGTGCGTACTGTCAGGAAAAAATCAATTACGAAACCACACCTGGCGCAGGCTGTAAGGTACGCTTTGGTTCATTGGTTACTGCACACTAAACTCTCAGCAACGTCCCGCAGCGATAAAAGCCTCCGTGCACATCACGGAGGCTTTTTCTTATCACCATGACTATTCCGGCATAATTTACTAAACCGAATATACTTGTTGAGTATCTGTTAAATCGGTTACATTTAATTGTCAGCAATTATATTGCGCACAATTAATATTCCTACATGCAAGGAGATAGTGACATGGCAACTGTAACTCTGGCTGGTAATCCGGTAACTGTGAATGGTGATTTCCCACAAACGGGCACCACGGCTAAACCGTTTTCACTGGTCAATAAAGAGCTGGCTGATGTAACACTGGCCTCTTTCAGCGGTAAACGTAAAGTGCTGAACATTTTTCCAAGCGTCGATACCGCCGTTTGCGCCGCTTCAGTCCGTCATTTCAATGAAGCTGCCAGCAAACTGGAGAACACCGTCGTATTGTGTATTTCCGCCGATCTTCCTTTTGCGCAAGCGCGTTTCTGTGGTGCAGAAGGTCTGGATAATGTGGTGACCCTTTCTACCCTGCGTAGCGGCGCGTTCGTCACTGATTACGGTGTCGCGATTGTCGATGGCGTATTGGGTGGTTTAACTGCTCGTGCGGTTGTAGTGCTGGATGAAGC
>CAIZDF010000269.1 GCA_903931645.1 uncultured Tolumonas sp. | reverse complement strand
CTTAGGGGCCATGATTGAAGTACCCGCCGCAATTTATCTATTGCCCGATTTGGCACCGTATGTGGATTTTTGGTCGGTCGGTACGAATGATCTGACGCAATACTTACTGGCGGTCGATCGGAATAATGCACGGGTAGACGACATGTATGATGGGTTACATCCTGCAGTCTTACGTGATTTACAACAGATCATTCAGGTTGCTAACCAGCAGGCCAAACCGGTGTCAGTCTGTGGTGAGTTAGCCGGTGATTCGATTGGTGTGCTGATTTTACTGGCGATGGGTTACCGTCGTTTCAGTATGAATTTGAATAACATTGCTAAGGTGAAATATTTACTGCGCCGTGTACGGACTGATGCGTTGATACCGTTATTGGAGCAGGCTATTCAATTGAGCGATTCGGCTCAGATCAGAAAAATATTTATCAACTATCTGGAATCATTAGGTTTGCAGAGCTTTATTAATAAAAAAGCGTAATTGTAATTAGCGATGACAGAGTGAAAAAAGGGAGAGCAACACAAAGTGTGCACTCCCTTTTTATCGGATACTAAACCGAAAATGGGTATTTGATCGCATCGTGGTGTTGATAGCCAACCACATTAAAATCATCCAAAGTTACCCAAGTCTCTAGATCTTTTAAGCTCTTAATATCCGGATTAATTTCAAGTTTAGGTGATGGGTAGGGTTCTCGTTTTAATTGCACATCGCGCATCAATTCCACTTGGTCTTCATAGATGTGGGCATTGATGATCTTATGATAAGCCTGTCCAGGCGTCTTGCCGGTGATCTGCGCCATCAGTGCCAACAATGTAAATACCTGAATTTGATTGAAATTCAAACCTAGTGGCACATCACACGAGCGTTGATAACTCGTCAGATATAAGGCATCACCTAACAGGGAAAAAGTATGCGTGTGCATACAAGGGCGCAGACAACCTAGCTCGAATTCACCTGGATTGTGGAAGGTCAGGATCTCGCCTCGGTCGTCTATACCGTTCGATAAATTGTGAACAATCTTCGCAAGCTGATCTAATTCCGTGCCATCATGTTTTTTCCAGTGACGACCTTGAACACCGTAAACCCGCCCCATGTCATCATGGCCTTTACGTGCAGGGTTGTTCAGCCATGCTGCATTTTCATTGGCGTTGGCATCCCATGATTTGGTGCCTAAGGCCCGAAAGTCTGCCGCATTATCATAACCACGAATGTAGCCCAGCAGTTCAGCGATAGCGGCTTTCCAAAAGCTCTTGCGTGTGGTGATGATAGGAAATTGATTATTTTTCACATCATAAGTTAAGTCTGCATTGATCACGGTCAGGCAGCGTTTTTCGGTTCGTTTGTTCTCAACCCATACGCCTTCGTTGATGATGCGCTGGCAAAGATCTAAATATTGCTTCATGTCTTTTCCTAAAAATTGATGACGAATCGAACGTGCTGCTGATCGATCTCGCTATAGTCACCGATTATACCAGCGCAGTATTATTTTGGCGTTTGATACATCTCTTATACAGCCGTTACCAATTTCATTATTGCTCGGTAATTTCGAGTTATTGGCCGAGT
>CAIZDF010000268.1 GCA_903931645.1 uncultured Tolumonas sp. | reverse complement strand
GTTTGCTGGAAAACTCGCTATCAGCGAAGGTGAGTTGATGTTCCATGATTTCACTGATCCGATGGTCAACAGGATAGTGATATGATCTCATATTGGGGACTTATTCGCTCCTTCCTTAGATATATGGGCATTAATAATTATTTTATTATTGGAAATTTGATTTATTTAAAATTTAAACCTGCATTTAATAGCAGTTCATTATTTCAAATATCCAGATAGTTTTTGATCGCATTATGTCTCGTCACCCTATGCCGAAGCGAGTTGCTCTGTGCTATGCTTTCTGCGTTTATCTACAAGGAAGCATTGAATCATGTTGCAAGTTAATGAATATTTTTCCGGTAACGTAAAATCAATCGGTTTTGATAACGCTGACCAGCGCGCGACTGTCGGTGTTATGGCGCCGGGTGAATATGAATTTGGTACTGGCGCACCAGAACTGATGGTGGTGATCCGCGGTGCCCTGACTGTGCTGCTGCCGGGTGAAACTGAATGGCAGACTTTCGCTGATGGTCAGCAGTTCAACGTACCAGGCAACAGCAAATTCCAGCTGAAAGTCGCGGTAGACACGGCTTACCTGTGCGAATTTAAATAATCAAATTTGACCGCAGATACTGTTTTTATAACGGTATCGCTGGCTGTGATTTTATAGGAACAGCTCCGTTGTGGGCTGTTTCCTATCTTAATTTTCATTCCTCTAGTTTCACTTTCTCCCGCTGGTAAAACACGGTTTTATCTCGACAAAACTACCCAATAAAACCCTGTGCCACCCCACTGAATATCCCATGCGATTGGTTTAATGTTGAAAAGATTGAACAAAATAACTTGCCTTTGATATACATCTAACGATAATCATTCTCATCTTGTTTATGAGAATGATTGTTATTTGAGGTTGGCATGTTTTTCGTCCCATTCCTGATCATGTTCCGTGAAGGGCTTGAAGCGGCGTTGATCGTCAGCTTGATTGCCAGTTATCTGAAGCAAACCAACCGCAGCCAGTGGATGCGTTCGGTTTGGGCCGGCGTCATCATTGCTTGCTTGCTCTGTCTGGGCTTAGGCTGGTTTATCAATGAAACTACGGGTGAATTTCCGCAAAAAGAGCAGGAATTATTTGAAGGTCTCGTCGCTGCAATAGCGGTCGTGGTGCTGACGTGGATGGTGTTTTGGATGCGCAAAGCATCTCATTCCATCAAAGCTCAATTGCATAACGCCGTCGATAGCGCACTGAATTCTGGCACAAGCCAAGGTTGGGCATTAGTGCTGATGGTGTTTTTTGCCGTCGCTCGCGAAGGCTTGGAATCAGTGTTTTTCCTGCTCGCCGCTTTTCAACAAGATGTCGGTGCTCAGGCGCCTATCGGTGCGATAAGCGGATTGCTTGCGGCTGTGATTGCCGGTATGGCGATTTACTGGGGTGGTATCAAACTGCCACTGCAACAATTCTTCCGCTGGACCGCCCTTTTTATTCTGTTTGTCGCCGCCGGTCTGGCCGCAGGCACAGTGCGCGCATTACATGAAGCCGGAGTATGGAATCACTTCCAGAGCATCGCATTTGATTTAAGTAATGTCTTATCCACGCACACGTTTCTCGGCACGTTACTGGAAAGCTTGTTCGGTTATCAGGAAACACCCTCCGTCAGTGAAGTGGGCGCTTACCTACTCTATTTGGTCCCGGTGCTGTGTTTGTTTTTTACCAAACCTAAACCATCCACTCTATCTGCATCAGCTGCCAACCCAGCTCAATAATCGCCTCACAGGGAGTTATTCAATGAGATTTAAACAGACCGCATTGGTTGCCGCACTTTTTGCCTCCGCAGTGGCGACACCGACTATCGCAAAAACAGCAGCGACCGATTTAATTGGCCCGTTAGCTGAATACAAAATGTATGTGATGGGCGAAGTAAAACAATATGTTGCTACCACCAAGGCGTTTACTGATGCAGTGAAAAAAGGCGATATCGCCACAGCCAAAAAATTGTATGCCCCAGCCCGCCAGCACTATGAACGTATTGAACCGGTCGCTGAGCTATTCTCTGATCTCGACGCCTCCATGGATGCCCGTGAGGATGATTATGAACAGGGTGCCAAAGACCCGGCATTCACCGGTTTCCATCGATTAGAAAAGGCGTTATGGGCTGATAACAGCACCAAAGGCGTTGAAAAATATGCCGACCAATTACACCAAGACACGCTGGAACTGGAAAAACGTCTGAGTAATTTAGCGTTTCCACCCAGCAAAGTCGTGGGTGGCGCGGCAGCATTAATTGAAGAAGTTGCTGCCACCAAAATCAGTGGCGAAGAAGATCGTTACAGCCGTACTGACCTTTGGGATTTCCAAGCTAACGTTGATGGTGCGCAGAAAATTGTCGACCTGCTGCGCCCGCTAATTGAAAAAGAAGATCCTGCGCTGCTGAGCAAAGTCGATGACAACCTGAAAAAAGTACACGCCACGTTAGCCAAATACCGCACCACCGGTGGTTTCGAGTCGTATGAAAAACTGACCAACGCGGACCGTAATGCACTGAAAGGGCCAATCACTACCTTGGCGGAAGATCTGGCGAAATTACGCGGTGTGCTAGGGCTAAACTGAACTAAGCCGCTGAATTCTACTTAACACCTTTGATGACAGGGATAAACCGACAGCGAAGCATTGCTTCGCTTTTCCATACCCGTGACTGGAGAAGAATAATGTTGTTCTGCATTCCACCTTCGCTACTTGTGCTGTTATTTGGCGCAGCACTGCTGCCTGGCGCCGCCTTTGCTGCTGATCTGACGAAAGTTAACGTCAGTGTTAACGATAAACAGTGCGACCCGATGACGTTAACTGTGCCAGCGGGAAAAACACAATTCACGATTAAAAATAACAGCATGCGTGCGCTGGAATGGGAAATCCTTAAGGGTGTATTAGTCGTTGAAGAACGGGAAAATATCGCGCCCGGTTTCATACAAAAAATGACGGTAGATCTGCAACCCGGTGAATATGAGGTCGCTTGTGGTTTGCTCACCAACCCTCGCGGTAAACTGATTGTCACAGGCGGTGAAAATACAGCGCCTGTTAAAGCCACCGCCAGTGATCTGATTGGCCCACTCGCTGAATATAAATTTTACGTCATGATGGAAGTGGCTGAGTTTGCTAAGCAAACCGTTGAATTCACTGATGCGGTGAAAAGCGGTGATATTGAAAAAGCCAAAGCCCTGTACGCGCCAGCACGTCAACATTATGAGCGGATTGAACCGATTGCTGAGCTATTTTCCGATCTCGATGCTGCGATCGACGCCCGCGAAGATGACTACGAGCAAGGCGCAAACGACCCGAAATTTACCGGTTATCATCGTCTGGAAAAAGCATTGTGGGCGGATAACAGCACACAAAACATGACGCCGTATGCCGACCAACTGGCACAAGATGCCATGGAGCTGAAAAAGCGTATTTCTGCCCTCGCCTTCCCGCCAAGCAAAGTGGTTGGTGGTGCCGCCGTATTAATTGAAGAAGTCGCGGCCACCAAAATCAGTGGTGAAGAGGAGCGTTACAGCCGTACTGACTTGTGGGACTTCCAAGCCAATATCGATGGCGCGCAAAAAATTGTCGATCTGCTACGCCCGCTGCTGGAAAAGGTCGATGCCCCGCTGCTAACCCAAATTGATGGCAACCTGAAAGCGGTTACCACTATTTTAGCGAAATACCACACCGAACATGGCTTTACCTCTTACCAACAACTGACTGATAACGATCGCAATGCGCTGAAAAGCCCGATCACCGCATTGGCGGAAGACCTGGCGAAACTGCGCGGCACACTGGGGTTAAATTAACATGGGATGTCCATTTAGCGCCTTATGGCAAACTGTCACCGGCAAAAGTATGAAAGCACCGCATCCGGTCACTGAAAATAATACTGAGGAACTTGCCTCTCCATCACGTCGCTCATTGCTGATGGGGCTGGGTGCGGCTGGCGGTGCATTAGCGCTCGGGGGTCTCGCCAGCCGCTCTGCACTAGCCGCACAAAAACCAGCCGCTATTTTGCCGGATGATGCAAAGTTACAGAAACAACCGTTTTATGGTCAGTATCAAAGCGGGATCACCACCCCCCAGCAAGCAGCGATGATGCTGGTTGCTTTTGATATTCTCGCAACCAACAAAGCAGATCTGACTCGGCTGTTTAAACTATTGACCGAACGCTGTGTCTTTCTGATGCAAGGGGGCCAACCGGTTCAGGTGGATAACAAATTACCCCCCTTAGATTCCGGTATTATGGGGACACAAATTTATCCCGATAATCTGACCATCACCGTCTCTGTTGGCAATGCCTTGTTCGATGCGCGATTTGGGCTGTCAGGTTTCAAGCCCAAACATCTGCAACAGATGACCAAATTCCCGAACGATTCGTTAGATGCAAAATGGTGTCATGGCGACTTGCTGCTGCAGATCTGCGCGAACAGCAGTGAAACGGTGCTACACGCACTGCGCGATATTATCAAGCACACCCCGGATCTGCTGAGCGTACGCTGGCGCCGCGATGGTTTTATCTCGGCACATGCCGCGGCCACACAAGGTCAGGAAACCCCGATCAACCTGCTCGGTTTCAAAGACGGCACAGGCAACCCAGATACCCATCAGCCATCACTGATGAATAAAATTCTTTGGGTCAACGGCGCCCATCGCGAACCTGCCTGGGCCACACATGGCAGTTACCAAGCTATCCGCCTGATCCGCTTCCGCGTAGAATTTTGGGATCGCACCCCTTTGCAGGAACAGGAAGCTATCTTTGGTCGCCATCGTGATACTGGTGCACCGCTAGGCAAGCATAATGAACATGATGATCCAGATTACGGTTCTGATCCGGAAGGCAAACGTATTCCGCTCGATTCCCACATCCGTCTCGCCAACCCGCGCACAGCGGAGACCGAAAAAAACCTGATCTTACGTCGTGGCTATAGCTATTCGTCGGGCATTACCGGCTCTGGTCAGTTGGATATGGGGCTGCTGTTTGTCTGTTATCAGGCCAATCTGCAAGAAAGCTTTATCGCTGTGCAGAAGAAGCTCGACGGCGAACCGCTGGAGGAGTACATCAAACCGTTTGGTGGTGGTTATTTCTTCACGTTGCCGGGTGTACCTGCACCCGGCCATTACTTTGCGCAAAGCTTATTAGAGGCGGTTTAACCGCCCCTGTTCTGAGCTTAT
>CAIZDF010000267.1 GCA_903931645.1 uncultured Tolumonas sp. | reverse complement strand
TTCGCTGAGATCATGAATACTCAGATGACTGGTATCAATACGTAAGTCCGCATTTGAGGATAATGGCGCCAGCAGGTTAGTTTCCTGATGAATGGCTTGTTCCAGTGTTAATTGTTGTTTGGAAAGTGGATGCAAACGACGACTCTCACCATAGCGTTTTAGCAAGGTGGCATTGTCAGCATCAAAGAAGAAATTAGAGAACTGCAGATCCTGATGTTGTCGGATTTGATCCAGAATGGAAATCAGTTCATCGGCTTGCACGGGGAGATTACGGACATCAATGCTCACCGCGATCTGGTCATATTTTCCGCGTAACTCTGCCACCAGCTGAAACAGCAGCGAGACTGGCAGGTTGTCTACACAGTAATAACCCAAGTCTTCCAGCACGCGTAATGCGATAGTTTTTCCGGAGCCTGAGCGACCACTCACGACGATGAGTTTCATCGATAATCATCCATTGATCATTTGTTGATATAACGCTTCGTCTGATTCAGCCAGACGCAACTGACGACAGAAGTTCTTATCATTAAATTTTTCGGCTACGAGAGCTAGTGTTTTCAGATGGATTTTACACTCACTTTCCGGCACCAGCATGGCGAACAGCAGGTCAACCGGTTGGTTATCAATGGCATCAAACGGGATTGGTTGTTCCAGTGTCAGTAATACACCGGTGACCGGATAACCATCAGGAATACGACCATGAGGAATTGCAATTGCACCACCAATGCCTGTGGTGCCCATTTTTTCTCGGGCGAGCAGGCTATCAAAGAGCTTTTGTTCATCCAATCCCAGACGGGGAGCGGCGAGTTCACTGATGATTTCTAATACACGTTTTTTGCTGCTGCATGGGACTGCACTTCGTGTGCAGTCCGCAGACAAGATTTCAGAAATTAACATAATTACTTACTGGATAATTTTTCTTTGTATTTGATGATCTGGCGATCCAGCTTGTCCATCAAAGCATCAATGGCTGCGTACATGCTATCTTCTTCAGCATTTGCAAAAATCTCACCGCCATTTACATTCAGCTTGGCTTCAGCGATTTGCTTCAGTTTTTCAACAGTTAAGGTGACCTGAACATTATTGATGTGCTCAAAGTGACGCTCTAAACGAGAAAATTTACTGGTGACATAATCACGCAGTGCATCAGTTACTTCTACATGGTGACCCGACAGGTTAATTTGCATACGTCTTCCTTATTGTTGGCCTACAGCAGGCGTTTGCGCTGGCTTGATGGTGGAATGGACAATGATTCGCGATATTTTGCGATCGTTCTTCTTGCCACCATAATGCCTTGTTCCGTCAGCAAGTCTGCGATCTTGCTGTCGCTTAACGGTTTGGCCGGGTTTTCTGCCGCGACCAATTTTTTAATGAGTGCTCTGATGGCAGTCGAAGAACATTCTCCGCCGCTATCAGTATTAACATGACTAGAGAAAAAATACTTCAGTTCAAAGATGCCACGCGGTGTATGCATGAATTTTTGTGTAGTAACTCGCGAAATTGTCGACTCATGCATCTCTACTTCTTCTGCTACGTCATTGAGAACCATGGGTTTCATAGCTTCTTCGCCGTACTCAAAAAAGTTTTGTTGCTGCTGCACAATGCAATTCGCTACCTTCAGCAAAGTCTCGTTACGACTCTCTAAACTTTTAATGAACCACTTCGCTTCCTGCAGATGGGAGCGAATAAATTGGCTGTCGCTGCTATTGCGTGCATGACGCGCCATCGAGGCATAAGTTTCATTGATGCGAATTTTTGGCATCGCATCGGGGTTCAGTTCAACGACCCAACGGCCATGTTTTTTTAATACGGAAACATCAGGGATCACATACGCTGATTCGCTTGGCATGACCCGGCTGCCGGGGCGCGGTTCCAGCGTCTGGATGAGATCCAATACATCTTTTAGCTCATTTTCTTTTAACTGTAGCTTACGTGCCAGATTCCGGTAATCACGCGCACCCAGCAGATCCATATGATCTTTTATAGCCAATCGGGCTTCATTTAACCAGGGCGTATCGGCACTAAATTGATTTAATTGGATCAGCAGGCACTCTTGCACCGAGCGAGCAGCGACACCGATTGGGTCAAAATGTTGAATTCGTTTTAAAACGGCTTCAACTTCATCCATCTCGACCGATTCGTCGGCATTGTTAACTGCCAGCAGAATTTCATCGAGTGAAGTGATCAGATAACCAGACTCATCGATACTATCGATGATCGTTAAGGCAATGGCTTCATCCTGATCGCTGAACGGTGTTAACCGCATTTGCCACAGCAGATAGTCTTGTAATGTTTCGGTGGTTTCACCCTGATACACGGGCTCATCATCACTGTTCATCAGACCACTGCCAGAGGATGAAGAACCGGAGGCGGAATACACTTCATCCCAAGTAGTATCCATAGGCAGTTCTTCAGGCATATTTTCTTGTGCCTGCGCCATCTCTTCACTGCTGTCCGGTGGGGTAAAATCGTCATCATCAGGAATTTCCGGCGTCGCGATATCCGCATCATCCTCTTGTTCTAACAAAGGATTTGCATCAATAGCTTGCTGGATCTCCTGCTGTAATTCCAAAGTGGACAGTTGCAGCAGACGAATTGCTTGTTGCAATTGTGGGGTCATGGCAAGTTGTTGGCCAAGACGCAACTGTAAGGTCGGCTTCATCTACGTGGATGTGTCCTTATCTCTAATTTCCATGTCGGTGTCAGGGGTAAGCCATTAGGCTACCAAAAAATGCGCCCACTGACCGACCGCGATTTAATTATGGCTGATTACCACCATTGACACACTTTTTACAGGGTAAATCCTTCACCCAGATAAACTTGTCTAACGTGTTCGTTTTGCAATACTTCTGCAGGTGTCCCTTCGGCGATCAGATTGCCGTGGCTGACAATATATGCTTTTTCGCAGACATCCAAGGTTTCACGCACATTATGATCAGTAATTAATACGCCAAGTCCGCGATCACGTAAATGTTCAATGATCCGTTTGATGTCAATGACCGAAATCGGGTCAACGCCAGCAAATGGTTCATCCAAGAGAATAAAGCGGGGTTCCACGGCTAGCGCTCGAGCAATTTCAACGCGGCGGCGTTCACCACCAGAAAGACTCATCCCGGTGTTTTTACGGATATGCCCGATGTGGAATTCTTCCAGCAGCGCTTCTACCTTTTCCTGCTGTTCTGCACGACTGAGTTCGCTACGCAGTTGTAATACACCCAGCAGGTTTTCTTCCACGGTCAGACGACGAAAGATCGACGCTTCCTGTGGCAGATAACCAATACCGTGACGTGCCCGCTGGTGCATCGGCATGGCGGTGATATCCAGCTGATCGATGGTGACGGTGCCACCGTCTTGCGGTACCAGCCCGACAATCATATAAAATGAGGTCGTTTTACCCGCACCATTCGGGCCGAGCAGACCGACCACTTGCCCGGTTGCTACCTGCAGGCTGACGTTTTGTACTACTTGTCGGCCTTTGTAGCTTTTTTTCAGGCCGCTTGCTTGCAAAAGTGCCATAGAATTAAGGTTTGCCTGCTTTATTAAATTCGTCGATTTCCTGTGGAAGGAAAATAGTCTTCACACGGGAACCTTTGCCACTACTTTGGGCGATCATTTGCTGTTTCTGAATGTCATAGCGGATCACATCACCGTTCACTTGGTTGTCATTCTGTTTCAGTTCTGCCTTTCCGGTTAGTGTGACCAGGCGATCTTTTAATTGGTAACGTAATTCACTGGCACTGGCGTTAACCGGTTTACCATTATCCAGAATTTGGAAAAAAGTCGCAGGTCGGCCAGAGGCAATCATCTCATCATCGCCTTTGGTATGACGTAATACCACCACCTTGTCGGCATGGATAATGATCGAGCCTTGTGTGATCACGACATCCTGCAGGAATGTGGCTTTGTTTTCATTCATTTCAGCTTGTTGACTGCCTGAGTCAATCGTCACCGGTTGCTGATAGTCGGACTCTTTAGCTTGCAGACCGCTGACAGAAAGCAGTAATAACAAGCCGAAACTAGCGTGGCTTAAAGTAAGTGGCATGGCCTTGTTCCAAAATTTGGTAGCGTTTGGTATTGAGATCAGCATGTAAGCCGACACCTTGCACATGATAATCCGGACTGTCGACAGTAACGGGTTTATCGCTGGTTATCTGGCGCGTGTTCATATCCATATCCAGATATGAAGTTTGCATTTGATCGACATTTAACGCCGGGTTGTGATTTTTAATCACTACATTATCGCGCAAGATAATACGGTCATTGCCAAACATTTGTCCGGTCTTGGCGGAAATATTCCAGGCAGTTTGCCCGTTAAGATCAAAGGTTTGTAATACCGGATGCAGTGCATCGGTGATTTTATTGTATTCATAATACAATGCTTGTTCTGCGGTCAGGATATCCATCAATTTGCCATCGGCAGTGTAACGCCAGCTGTGCAAATGGGTGGCGGTAAAACTGGGCAGTGAAACATCTTTCTTTTTCACCTGAGTATTACCGTTGTCTTCTTGTGACGACCACCGCCATGCCAGTAGTGACACTGCAAACAGCAGTATAATCAGCAGTGTTTGCCGATTGATCATACTGAAGTTCCTTGTGCGCTTTCGAGTTGCCCGCGCGCCTGTAGTATCAAATCACACACTTCACGTACTGCGCCTTCGCCACCTCGGGTACGGGTGACTAAATCGGCTTGTTGTAAAACTGAAGGGTGTGCATTGGCAACCGCAACACCTAATGCCGCACTGTGCATCACCGGCAGGTCAATGACATCATCGCCGATGTAGGCAGCTTGTGATGCCATCAGGTCCAGTTTATCCAGTAGGTCTTCAAAAGCGGGTAACTTATTGCCTTGCCCTTGATAAATATGCTGCACACCGAGCGCTTGCATCCGGCGTTGAACGATTTGTGAATTCCGACCCGTGATCACGGCGACATCAATGCCGGCATTCAGCAAAGCTTTAATGCCAAAGCCATCGTGGGTGTGGAACGTTTTTAATTCCTCACCCGCATTACCCATATAGATCCGACCATCGGACAAGACGCCGTCGACATCACACACCAGCAATTGAATCTTGGAGGCCAGTATCAGGATCTGGTTGGCAACCGGTCCGTAGGGCGTGTCAGTGTAATCGCTCATACTACTCCAGCTTTCAGTACATCATGCATGTTAAACGCACCGACAGGATGACGCTGTTTGTCTAACACGATCAAGGCGTTAATTTTTCGCTCTTGCATCAGTTTAACCGACTGCGCAACCAACATTTCAGCTGGCACCGTGATGCAATTGGCCGTCATGACCTTCGTGATCGGTGTGGTGTGTATATCCAGTTGTTGATCCAGTATACGACGTAAATCACCATCGGTGAAAATACCTGCTAATGTACCTTGCGTATCCAGAATCGCCGTCATACCCAGACCTTTACGGCTCATCTCTAATAAGGCTTCACTGACGGTCGCTTTATCTGATACGGTGGGTAATAGTTCGCCCTGATGCATAATATCGGCATTACGCAGCAATAATTTGCGTCCTAGTGCTCCGCCGGGGTGAGACATGGCAAAATCATCCGGGGTAAAACCGCGCGCTTCCAGCAGTGACACAGCCAATGCATCACCAAGCACCAATGTGGCGGTGGTGCTGGAGGTGGGGGCCAGACCTAGCGGGCAGGCTTCTTGTTCAACGTGCAGGCACAGATGGATATCCGCTTCTTTTGCCATGGTTGATTCCGGACGGCTGGTCATACAGATCAGCGGAATCCCCCAGCGTTTAATCACCGGTAATACGGCTAATATTTCATTGCTTTCGCCGGAGTTCGAGATGGCAATGACAATATCATTGCTGCTGATCATACCTAAATCGCCGTGGCTGGCTTCTCCCGGATGAACGAAAAACGCGGGAGTACCGGTACTGGCAAAACTCGCGGCCATCTTCCGACCGATATGGCCTGATTTGCCCATTCCGATGACGACTACTTTACCTTGGCAGGAAAATAACAGCTGGCAAGCTTGCGTAAATTGTTCGTCCAGTGTTTGATACAGCCCTTCAATCGCCTGCAATTCAAGGCGTAAAACACGTTGGGCGGACTGGCGAAAATCGAAGTTAGTTGGCATTGACGGTCCTCTGAGCGTATTGCACAAGAACCCATTATATGAAAACCTCGGCCCAGAAGCGATAACGGCACTTTTTTTGCCTGAAAACAGGTTCGATGGAACCTGTTTAATTGGCGACGATAATTTTCAACATATACAATGGCTGACAGAAGTTTATCAGCGGAGGTTGCGTGAGTGATTCATTGATCCAGATCCGAGGCTTGAGTTTTAGCCACGGCGAACGGTTGCTTTACGACAATATCAGCCTGGATATTCCGAAAGGTAAAATTACCGCCCTGATGGGGCCGAGCGGGATTGGTAAAACGACGTTGCTGCGGCTGATTGGCGGCCAGATCAAACCCGATCAAGGGCGGATCCTGTTTGACGGGGTTGATATTCCCAAATTGAAACGACGCGATTTGTATGACATTCGTAAACGAATGAGCATGTTATTTCAAAGTGGCGCATTGTTCAGTGGCATTAGTGTGTTTGACAACGTCGCGTATCCGTTACGCGAACATACTCGCTTACCGGAAGAGATCATTCGCACATTGGTGTTAATGAAGCTGGAATCAGTGGGTTTACGTGGTGCAGCAGAGATGATGCCATCACAACTGTCAGGTGGTATGGCACGACGAGCAGCACTGGCGCGCGCAATTGCATTAGATCCTGAATTGATCATGTATGATGAGCCATTCGCAGGGCAAGATCCGATCACCATGGCGGTGCTGGTTAAACTGATCCGTGAGTTAAATCAATCGCTCGGAATTACCTCGGTGATCGTGTCGCATGATGTCGCTGAAGTGATGAGTATTGCCGATTATGTCTATCTGATTGCTAACCATCAGATTGTTGCGCAGGGATCACCGGAAGAGTTGCGCCGGGAAGGTAATCCGGAAGTGGTGCAGTTTGTCCAGGGGTTACCGGATGGTCCGGTACCGTTCCACTATCCAGCCATTGAATTGTTACAGGAATTGTAAATGTTGGTGGATTTTATCTGTCGTCTCGGACGACGTGGCATTCAGAGCCTAACTGCTATCGGGCGCGCCGGTATCATGCTGTATCAGGCATTGATTGGCCGTCCGGAACCAAGAAAACATTTTCCGTTATTAATACAGCAACTTTATGTTGTGGGTGTCGAGTCCGTATTGATCATTTTGGTCTCGGGCTTATTTATCGGCATGGTGCTTGGCTTACAAGGTTATCGGGTGCTGGTGGATTTCGGTGCTGAAGCCTCGTTAGGCCCGCTGGTGGCGCTCTCTTTATTACGTGAATTGGGGCCGGTTGTTACTGCACTATTATTTGCAGGGCGTGCTGGCTCGGCATTAACGGCCGAAATTGGGCTAATGAAAGCCACCGAACAGTTGAGCAGTTTGGAAATGATGGCAATTGATCCGTTGCGACGGATTGTGTCACCCCGTTTTTGGGCTGGTGCTATCAGCCTGCCGCTGTTATCGCTGATGTTTTGTTTTATTGGCATCATTGGTGGCAAGCTGGTGGGTGTTGACTGGCTGGGCGCGGATGAAGGTGGCTTTTGGTCATCAATGCAAGCATCGGTGGATTGGGATAAAGATATTGTCCAGGGAATTTATAAAGCCATTGTATTCGCACTGGCCGTTACCTGGGTCGCATTGTTTAATGGTTACGATAGTCTGCCTACGGCAGCGGGGATCAGTCAGGCGACTACGCGAACCGTAGTTCATGCCTCGTTGCTGGTATTAGGATTGGATTTTGTAATGACAGCCGTCATGTTCAGGTGAGTACAATGAAGTTCAGTAAAGTTGAGTTTCTGGTGGGATGTTTCATGTTGGCCGGTATTTTTGCCGGTGTAATGCTGGCACTGAAGGTGGCGGGATTGAGCTTTGGCAGTCAGGGTGATACATATGCCGTGTATGCCAGTTTTGATAACATTGGTAGCCTGAAAATTCGGGCACCGGTCAAAATTGGCGGTGTTGTGGTGGGGCGCATTGCAAATGTTTCTATCGATGCCAAAACCTTTACGCCAAAAGTAGAAATGCTGATCGATAGGAAATACAACCAGCTATCTGATACCAGTACCGCGGCCATCAGAACATCAGGCTTGTTAGGTGAACAATATATCGCGCTGACGCCAGGTTTTTCGGATGAAGAAATAGGTACCTCGATGCTGAAGAATGGTGATTCGATCACGGATACCAAATCAGCATTAGTACTGGAAGACTTGATTGGTAAATTTGTTTACGGGCAGTCGAATGGTAAGTCTGGCAATCAGACATCAGCCGCAGAAAATACGAATAAGTAAAAGTTTAAGGAGTCACTCAATGTTTAAGTGGTTAAGCCGTAGTGCAACTGTTCTGTTGATGCTGTTTTCAGCGCAGTCATTTGCTATTA
This sequence comes from uncultured Tolumonas sp., assembly GCA_903931645.1. Taxonomy (GTDB): domain Bacteria; phylum Pseudomonadota; class Gammaproteobacteria; order Enterobacterales; family Aeromonadaceae; genus Tolumonas. The sequence continues at coordinate 4,308 of CAIZDF010000267.1, read as the reverse complement.
ATGCACAAGATCCGTATTCGCTGGTGAAAGATGCCGCCGGGAAGACATTTACCCGTCTTGAGCATGATGCACCTCAAGTGCGGCAAGATCCTAATCACCTGCGTACCATTGTTCGTGAAGAGTTGTTGCCATATGTGGACAACAAATTTGCCGCCTACAAGGTAATTGGCCAAGAGCTAAAAAATACTACACCACCGCAACGGGATCGTTTTGTTAAAGCCTTTACCGATTATATCGTGGCGACCTATGCCGACGCGCTGGGTAAATATGACAAGCAGCAGATAAAAGTCGAATCCAGCCAACCGCTGGATGAGAAAAAAGAAGTTTCAGTGAAAGTAACTGTATTGGATCCAGAAAAACCGGAAATCAATGTTGTGTTCCAACTGCGTAAAAATAGCAAAACCGGGGAATGGAAAGTGTTTGATATGATTGCCGAAGGCGTGAGTTTGTTATCGTCGAAACAATCTGAATTGGGTGGTTCAATTCGCCAAAAAGGTATTGATAGTGTCAGCAGCATGCTGGAAGAACATAATCGTCAACCAGCCACATTACCTGGCAAGCAGTCATGAAATTGACGGAAAACCTAGATGCGTCTCAGGTCGCTATCTGGTGGCCTGAGCGTATCGCGTTGTTTCAGCAGAATAGCATTGATGTTAGCTCTGTTAATAAGATTGATTCCGCTGGTGTTGCGTTCCTCGTTAAATGGGCGCAAGCATGTCTGCGGGATAATCAGCGCCTGTCAATACAGGGCGCTTCACCTGAATTAGTGCAACTGATTTCACTGTATGGAGTCAGTGCACTGTTCGATCTGGTTTCACTGCAATAAACGAGAAATTATTATGCATCCAACCGAGATTGAGAGTATTCTTCGGGCCGCTCTCGCGCTGGACGAGTTATATGTACAGGGTGACAATGGTCACTTTCAGGTCATTGCCGTTTCCGCACTGTTTGCCGGTATGAGCCGGGTCAAAAAACAGCAGACAATTTATGCTCCGTTAACTGAGCAGATTGCCAGTAACGCTATCCATGCTCTGAGTATCAAGGCGTTCACACCAGAAGAGTGGCAACGCGATCGGAAACTGAACGGTTTTTAAGAAGCGATGTAGTCGCCTCATAAAACCTGAATATTGAGAAATCGTTACTATGGATAAATTTCGTGTGCAGGGGCCAACCCAGCTCACCGGGGAAGTCATTATCTCTGGCGCCAAAAATGCTGCGCTGCCCATCCTGTTTGCTGCTTTACTGGCGGAAGAACCGGTAGAGATCCAGAATGTTCCTAAGCTGCGTGATATCGACACCACCATGAAATTGCTGAGCCAGTTAGGCGCTCGTGTTGAGCGTAATGGTTCAGTGCATGTCGATGCCGGCCCAGTTAATATTTTGTGCGCGCCTTATGACTTAGTTAAAACCATGCGAGCATCGATTTGGGCGCTTGGCCCTTTGGTGGCACGTTTTGGTCAAGGGCAAGTATCACTGCCGGGTGGTTGTGCCATTGGTGCACGTCCGGTTGATCTGCATATCCACGGCCTTGAGCAGTTAGGTGCCAAGATCACACTGGAAGAAGGTTACGTTAAAGCCTCCGTCAATGGCCGTCTGAAAGGCGCTCATATTGTCATGGACAAAGTGAGTGTCGGTGCCACCGTCACGATTATGTGTGCAGCCACACTAGCGGAAGGTAAAACTATTATTGAAAACGCCGCCCGTGAGCCGGAGATTGTTGATACCGCGAACTTCCTGAATACGCTGGGCGCTAAAATCACTGGTGCTGGCACTGACAAGATCGTTATTGAAGGTGTTGAACGACTGGGTGGCGGCGTGTATCGTGTGCTACCGGATCGTATCGAAACCGGTACCTTCCTGATCGCAGCCGCCGTCTCTGGTGGTAAAGTCGTCTGCCGCAATACACGCCCGGATACACTGGAAGCGGTATTAGCCAAACTCACCGAAGCTGGTGCGGATATTGAAATCGGCGAGGATTGGATCAGCCTCGATATGCACGGTCGTCGTCCGAAAGCAGTGAATTTCCGTACTGCGCCGCATCCTGGGTTTCCTACCGATATGCAGGCTCAATTCAGTCTACTGAATTTGGTGGCAGAAGGGACAGGCGTGATCACTGAAACGATATTTGAAAACCGTTTCATGCATATTCCAGAATTGATCCGTATGGGTGCGCATGCTGAAATCGAAAGTAATACCGTTATTTGCCATGGCGTCGAGCGTTTATCCGGTGCGCAGGTAATGGCAACTGATTTACGTGCTTCTGCAAGTCTGGTGTTAGCGGGCTTTATTGCCGAAGGCACCACGATCGTCGATCGTATTTACCATATTGACCGTGGTTACGAACGTATTGAAGAAAAACTACGTGCTTTGGGTGGTCGGATTGAGCGTATCAAGGCTGAATAACGCTTATTTAGTTTTGATATAGAATAAAGGCACCCTTGGGTGCCTTTATTTATTAATGCGTATTGGCTTTACTAAACCGAGTATCTTCTTCCACTGTAATGGTATGCACTTGCTGTTTACCATCACGCAAAATAGTGAATTTCGCTTTTGTGCCTGGCTGCATTTCGGCAATGATGTCCATGGCGTCACGAACATTGTTGATTGGCTTATCATTGATTTGTAATAACAGATCGCCATGTTGTAAACCACCTTTGACGGCTGGCCCATCGTTGTCCATATTTTCAATCACTAAGCCTTGCGATACTTGATCATTCTGCAGCTTAGCGGTGACCGAGTCGATTTGTACACTTGAGATGCCAACATAACCGCGCTTTACTCGACCGTGTGTAATGAGTTCATTCATGATCCGTTTTGCCAGCTTATAGGGAATGGCAAAACTGATGCCATAACCTTCCTGCGATGTTCCCAGATGATAAGCGCCGGCGTTAATGCCGACTAATTCACCCCGGGTATTCACTAATGCGCCACCCGAATTACCTGAGTTAATTGCAGCGTCTGTTTGCAGTAGATCCTGACGACCATTACTGTCGGGGCCCATAGTGCTTAAGCCAACTCGCCCAGTAGCACTGATGATGCCTTGTGTAATCGTCTGCCCAACGTTATAGGGGTTACCAATGGCAAGCACGACATCACCCACCAGCGGGGACAATTGAGGGTCTTGTGGCATTTCCGGTAAGTTATCGGCGGTAATAGACAGTACGGCCAAATCAGTTGGTACATCAGCACCGACCAGTTCGGCAGACAGGATCCGACCATCTTGTAGTGCGACAATAATCTGATCCGCATCAGAGATAACGTGGTAGTTCGTCAGTACATAACCCCGGCGACTCATGATCACACCCGACCCCAGACTTTGCGGTAACAATTCTTTCGTATCATTCAGGGCGGAATGCTGGAAACTGCGGGTATAAATGTTAACTACGGCAGGGCCTGCCTGGCTCGCGGCATAGGCATAACTCAGTGCGGGAGCATTGTGTGGATCGGAAGTGCCCAAATTCAGGAGATGCAGGCGAGGGGCCCAAACAAGTAAACCTGCAAGCAACAGCCCTAACAGCACGGCTTTGCCGATATAACGTAAGGCCGAAATTAACATAGGCTCCTCCTCATTCATCAGAATGAAGAGAATAGCATATCTTTCAGGAAGATGGCCTGCAGAGACGGTGCTGCAGGCCAGATTGGTTATCGCAGAACCAGATACAAAGTTGCGTTACCACGACGGATATTCAAGGCCAGAATATCGCTATGATTTTTCATCGCAGCCTGCAGTTCTTGTAGTGTGGCGATACGAGTACGATTGACACCAATGATCACATCACCTTTTTGCAAGCCCGCTTTTGCAGCTGCAGAATGTTCTTCCAGCTTGGTGATCACAACACCCGTCATATCAGCGCTAGGTTCCGTATTACCCAGTGTCGCCCCCTCAAGAGCCGGATGAAGAACGCTGGCCTTCGTTTCTGTCAAATCTGCTTGTTTTAGCGTGACATTCACTTCCTGTTCTTTGCCATCCCGGATCAGACCCAGTGTCACGGTTTTACCTGCACCCATAGTGGCGATATTAGCTCGCAATTCACCAAATGAGCGAACAGCTTTACCGTTTAGCTTCACGATAATGTCGCCGGGTTTGATCCCTGCATTATCAGCGGCAGAATGTGGCATAACCTGGTTAACGAAAGCACCTTGCTGTTTGTCAGTTCCAAAGGCTTTGGCCAGATCAGGGGTGAGTTCGCCACCCATGATACCCAGCACCCCCCGACGCACTTCACAGTATTTCAGGATCTGTTCAGACAGATCGCTGACCATATTGGATGGTATAGCAAAACCAATACCGACATTTCCACCATTTTG
>CAIZDF010000266.1 GCA_903931645.1 uncultured Tolumonas sp. | reverse complement strand
TTTCTGTATCTATGTTTACTCCTCCAACGATCAGTGCAGTTGCTCAATCTGTTAGAGAAGGCAATAGTGCTACATTGACAGCCACAGGTGGCGTTTCATATTCATGGAATACAACTGAAACCACAGCAACAATTACTGTAACACCATTAGCAACGACCACTTATTACATTACCGGTACAGATGCTAATACATGTACTAACACAGGCAATGTAGTAGTTACCATTTTACCAGCAGCAACTGTCACCAGTGCGCAAACAGGCAGCTGGACCACAGGTGCAACATGGGTGGGCGGACTAGTTCCTGGTAACAGTGATAATGTTACTATTGCTTCTAATCATCAAGTAACCTTAAGTGCTAACAAGATTTGTAAGAATCTTAATGTCAATAGCAATGGCGCTTTGATAATCTCATCAGGCATTGGATTAACCGTAAACGGTACACTCAAAACGTATGCAACAAGTCCTTCAGCCATTGGTCAAATCGTGCTTGTTGATAATTCTGCTTCTTTAACTGCCAGTGGGCTTGTAAATATTCAAGCTTATATTCCAAATGATTTGAAAGTTCATTATATCTCTGCTCCAGTCACAGGAGATCCGTTGAACAGCATTTTAAATGGCTATAAACTTGCTTTCTATAATGAACCAACAGGCGCTTTTGTTCGTCCGAGCGATGTGGCTACTATGGCAAAAGCAGTAGGCTATTCTGTTCTTGCAGGTACAAATCCAAAAATTACACCGAGTCCTGTTGTTACTTTCTGGAGTAATGGTTCAGCCAATTTGAATAATGGCAGCATTTCACATGGTGTGACTAACACAGTAGGCAAAGGAGCCGGATGGAACTTAGTAGGCAATCCGTATCCAAGCGCCATTGACTGGGAAGCTGCTTTAGGATGGAGCAATACCAATGTAACATCTACTATTTACTATTGGAATGGAACAACCTATGCTACTTACAACAAATCCACTCATCTGCCAACCAATGGAGGAACACAATATATTCCACCAATGCAGGGATTCTTTGTGATGTGCACAAGTTCAAAAGGACAATGGAGCATGGACAACAGAGTACGTGTGGCTAACAGCCAGCCATTCTGGAAGAAAGGCGTTTCAACGTATCCAATGGTTTCTAACTTGTTGAGTTTGGTGGTATCAGGCAATGGAACAACAGATGAAAGTGTGGTTGCATTCAGTTCAGATGCTACCCAAGGATTTGATGAAACCCTTGATGCATACAAATTGTTTACAGATAATACTTCTGTGCCACAGCTTAACAGCCGCAGTATGGATGATATGAATGCACAATTTGCCGTGAATTATTTGCCCCAAGCACAGATGAACCAAACCACCGTACCGTTTGACTTCACCGTTGGCACAGCAGGCACATATACGATCACCGCAGGCAACATCGCCAGCTTCAATTCGGATGTGAACATTACGTTGATAGATAAAAATACCGGTGTAAAAACCAATCTTCAATCATCAGTTTATACGTTCGCTTCAGAAGCAGTGCAGAACGACCAACGTTTTGACGTGAGCTTTGGCAATACGGCTACATCAGTGAAAGAATCAGATTTGAACAACAGTCTGAACATCTTCACCGACAAGAACCAGATCGTCGTTCAGAACAAGTCGAACAGCACTGAAAAAATGCAGCTCACTGTGTATGATGTACTGGGCAAAGAAATCACAAGCCGTCAGTTACAATCGAACAGCGAAGAGCGCATAGACATGAATGGCAAAGCACAATCAATCTACTATGTGAAGGTGACATCAAACAATCACTCCCTCACTAAGAAGGTTTGCATCACCAGATAAAAACGCAGACTAGAAATACAAAACCCAAAGCGCCCTGTTCATCTGTTGAACAGGGCGCTTTTGGTTTTGTGATATTATTTGTTTACAGTATTAACGCAGAATAATCATATCATAAATCTTAATAGAAACTCAATTTATTCATTGGCACATTCATATAAATTACACTAATCTCCCAACCGCCTCTGCTGTGGCTAAAAGCATTCAAAGGAGATGTGTTCACATCATAGCTGATGCGATAAACTAAATTTTTAAATCCTAAAGCAATATGGGCAATCATTGCATCTTTAAAGCGATATGAGCATCCCAAAGCGGCTGCATAATCGGTATTAAGCTGGTAATATCCCATCAAACCTACATTGTATTCACTTGCTTGTCCTTGCCACATGAGTAATATCTTCGGATCAAGTGTTAGTTTGTCAAGTATTTTAATTTTTGTACCGCCATGAAGTACCCATCTGCGGGGCAATCCAATATCGGTGTTATTGTAAAAAGAAAGTTTGGGTGAAGTTAAATGGAATAAAGAAAATCCTGCATACGGATTAAATTTTTTGTTTTCATTAAGATTGATAAAGGTTATACCATAATTGAAATCAGGAACGGTCTTATTTAATTTTTGAGTGTTTTCGCCGCTTGGAATATCAGTATCAAAATTACCATCACTCCATTGATTGTTAAAAGTTAGATTATTCCCTCGAACACTTTGATAGACTATCCCTGCCTGCAATCCAACGCGTAAGCTGTATTTTTTTTCATTCACTGCTTTTTGGGCAATTTCATACGCGCCCGATAAAACAAAATTAAACGAATTAAAACTGTTAGGAATTCCATTGTTTAAAAGATATCCGCCGAATCCCCATCTGTTCTTAAACTTTGTATCAAAAGCAGCGCCGTTAGTGAGATATTTACTTGAAAGCACATTCCATTGATCTCTGAAAAAAAGTGTTAATCGATTTTGTCCTTTCATCATGCCTGTATATGCAGGATTGAGCATAACTGGCGAAGCATCATATTGTGATAAATGATAATCTTGAGCGGATACATTTATGGTTAAAAGTAAAACCATTCCTAAAAATATTTTAAATATGTATTTCATAATTATATTTTTAATCTTTTTTAAATTATCTGATGATTGTTACATCACCGGTTTTATGATATTCTTTTCCATCAGTTGTTACAGCATTTAAAGTATAAGTGTAAATTCCGATAGGTTGCATCACGCCTTTCCATGTGCCATCCCAGACTTGCGTTGGGTCATCAGTAGAGAAAATCAATTGCCCCCATTTATTATATATTTTAAATTCAAGTGATTTAAATGGTCCTCCTCTGACATATAAAGTGTCATTTTTCCCGTCTTCATTGGGTGAGAAACCTGATGGAACCTTTGGCGGATAAATAGGAATATTCGCTTTAACCGTCAAATATTGTGAAGCAGTATCAATACAACCTGAATTCAGATTGGTTACAGATTGGATGATTTTAAATATCCCTTCGTTCATGTATGAATGGCTTGGCGCCCGATCCGAAGATTCAGAAGAATTATCGCCAAAATTCCATAACCATAAATCTGCGTTTTTTGATTTATCATTAAAATAAATATTTTTGTTTGGTTCAAATGTGGATACATCAAAACTAAAAT
>CAIZDF010000265.1 GCA_903931645.1 uncultured Tolumonas sp. | reverse complement strand
CTCGACGTTTGATATCAAGAGTGCTCCAGTGTGTTATTTGCCATGCGCACAAAGCACCCACAATGATCGTGAGTAAAACAATACTGCCGATCAACGCCGTGGTGATCGATATACCAACAGAGGATCCACAGTCTTTATTACTTCCAGGCGTTTCCACCATATCGATCTTCCCCTGATTTGATACTTCGACTGTTATCTGTCAGTGGATTGTGTTTAATTAAATGTTCGACATAATTCATTGAGCTTTTCTGCCCGTTGCATGACTTTGTGGCTGTTAATATCAATGGCTTTGATTTGCTCCAGATTAGCTTCGCCTAATTCCGTAAGTTCATTGATGTTTTTGGTCACATCCGCTAACGCAACGCCTTGTTCTTGCGCGGCTGCCGAAATCTGTGCGGCGTAATCGGTCATTTGTCCCAACTCTGACACCACTTGTTCCATCTGTAATGAACTGGCATCGGTGTGTTGCACACAAGCACGGGTTTGCTCCAGATTGGCTGCCATGGTTTTTTCCCAAGCGGTCATGATGTGCTGAATATGTGTGATGCTGGCCTGTATTTGTTCTGTGGCTTTGTGGGTTCGGGTTGACAGCGTTCTGACTTCATCGGCGACTACGGCGAAGCCTCGGCCTTGTTCTCCGGCTCGGGCTGCTTCAATCGCGGCATTTAAAGCTAGCAGGTTGGTTTGCTCGGCAATACCCTGAATTTCACTCATCACACCGCCAATATGATTGGCTTCCTCTACCATTTTAGTGGCCGATTCGGTCGCTTGTTCTGCTTGTTTGGCCAACTGCTGAATTTGTTTCTTGGCATCAGATAAATGAGTTCCGGCCTCATTACAATGTTCAGACGCCATGTTGACATAATCTGACGTACTGACGGTGGAGTGTGCGATTTCCGCGGCAGCCTCTGTCAACTGCGTAACAGCCGCCGCAATTTGCTGCAGACTTGCCTCTTGTTGATCGATATCGTTTTTTGCTTTGTCTGTGGCGCTAAATAATCTGCCTGCCAGTGTTTGTAAAACGCTGGTGGAATCTTGCGTGCGACCCAAAACGGTTCTGATGCGGGCCTGCCAGTGTTTGAGGTGAAAATCGGCAATACTGGACAGCTCGGTACCGGAATAGATATGTCGGGTAACGCTGTCGTATTCCGTCGCCAATGAGCGCAAAAACTGAGGAATGGTGAACAGATGTGGATAAAAGCAAATGGCTAAAAGCAGAAAAGAGAGCAAACACCAGACTGCTGTCAGCCATCCGGCAACAAAGTAAGCCGCTACAACACTGACAACCGAGAAAAATAAACCCAAGAGTGGGCGATGATCCTGCCACGAAAAGGTGATCTTTTTATTAAGCCGTTCCCGCTCATGTAATTGCTCATAGATTTTTTCTGCGCGGTTTTTATCTTCAGCGGTTGGTTTGACTCGGACTGATTGATAACCCACAATATTTTTATCTTCGTAAATGGGCGTTACATAGGCATCAACCCAATAAAAATCACCGTTTTTGCAGCGATTTTTAACAATTCCGCGCCATGCTTTGCCTTCTTTCAGTTTTTGCCACAGGTCGCGAAAGGCGGTTTTAGGCATGTCCGGGTGACGGATCACGTTATGTGGCAACCCGACTAATTCATCCAGTGTATAACCGGAAACGGATAAAAAAGCCGTGTTGGCATAGGTGACATAACTGCGTAAATCGGTAGTAGAAACTAGCTGCACATCTGCAGGAAAAGTCACTTCATTGCCAATTTTTGAAAAATCAGATGTATTCATATGCGTATCCCATGCTAATTATCAATTAAGAATTGAAGACAATTGCCGAGATGTCAAAAAATTAGAGAAGAAATATGCCGTTTGGATCAATCTTTACATAAAAATTATCTTATTGAGTTCATTAGTAAATATTCATGTAAATGTTTTGGCTGCTTCATATTTCAATACGGGTTTGAATGTTGGCGGGTGGGAAACGTGATTACCCGACTAATTTATTTTCAGGCCTCATCTTTTCGTTATAAAACGTTTCCAAGTCATGCAGCGGTAACGGCTTACTAAACAAATAACCTTGATAAGCATGACAGCCCAAGCGGGCGAGATAATCACGTTGTGCTTCAAGTTCTACACCTTCGGCAATTACATTCAGATTTAGGCTTAAACCCAATGCCACAACCATTTTGGCAATAGCGGCATCATTGGCATCACTCAGGATATTTCTGACAAAACTCTGATCGATTTTAAGTTGATCTAAGGGCAATCGTTTTAGGTAATAAAGAGAGGAATAACCGGTACCGAAGTCATCTAACGAGAATCCTACACCGTGAGCTTTTAATAACGTCATTTTGGTGATGATGTCTTCTATATCATCAATCAACATGCTTTCAGTTAATTCCAGTTTTAGTCGCGCCGGATTCGCACCAGTTTGCTCAATAATATTCAGCACCTCGTCAACAAAATCAGCTTGGTGAAATTGACGGGCGCTTACATTAACGGCAATTGATAAATGAGCCATATCCTTGTTATAAGCCCAGCTAGCGATGTGGTCGCAGGCGGTTTGTAATACCCAGTGGCCTAGTGGCAAGATAAGTCCGCTTTCTTCCGCT
>CAIZDF010000264.1 GCA_903931645.1 uncultured Tolumonas sp. | reverse complement strand
TTCGCTGAGCATAGCACTCGATTTTCTGAATCAGCAGGCAACAGCGAAAAATCTCTCGAAAACCCTGATACTGTCGGATATACTGCAAACAGGACTTTCGCCCGAAGAACTTTATAAAACCGTTGCTGAGTTGGTTGTCAACAAAAATGTGCAGCAAATAATTGGTATTGGACCTGAAATATCTGCTCATGCAGATAAATTTTCCATTGAAAAGAAAACATTCTTTGACGATACCGATGTTTTTCTTAAATCACCATTTATCCGAGAATTCAGGAATGAAATAATTCTGCTGAAAGGTTCACGCGCATTTCATTTCGAAGATATTTCTGTAAAACTAGAACTGATTGCTCATGAAACCATCCTGGAAGTGAACCTGAATGCGTTGGTGGATAATCTTAATTACTTCCGCTCGAAACTTAGTCCTGAAACCAAAATGATGTGCATGGTGAAAGCCTTTGCATACGGTAGCGGTTCGGTGGAAGTAGCGCGTACCCTGCAACACCACCGATGCGATTATCTGGCGGTTGCGGTTGCTGATGAGGGAGCAGAATTGCGTCGTGAAGGGATTCGTATTCCCATTGTGGTTATGAATCCGGAGAAAGGCAGTTTCGGAATGATTTTCGACAATAATCTGGAACCTGAAATCTACAGTTTCCGTTTGCTCGATGCTTTTATTGCGGCTGCTGAAAAGCTGGGCGTTACCGATTATCCAATTCATATTAAGATAGATAGTGGCATGCATCGCCTTGGTTTTGAACTACAGGACATGGAGCAGCTGCTTAACCGACTGAAAACTCAGAGTCAGGTGAAAGTGCGCTCGGTTTTTTCGCACCTTTCAGGCTCAGACGAAGCAAAGTTTGACGCTTTTACTAAACAACAAATCAAAGCATTTACGGATTGTGCTGACCAGTTTTCAGCTGCTTTCCCGCATCATATCATGCGTCATATTCTCAACTCGGCAGGTATTGAGCGTTTTCCGGAATTTCAGTTTGATATGGTGCGCCTTGGAATCGGTCATTATGGTATCAGTTCCTTGCCGGAAGCTAATTTGAAGCAGGTTTGTGCATTGAAAACCATTATTTTGCAGATAAAAACCGTGAAAGCCGGCGAAACAGTGGGCTATAGTCGCAAAGGCGTTGTAACCACAGATAAACGCATTGCGGTTCTACCTATTGGTTATGCAGATGGTTTCGACCGCAAACTGGGCAATGGAGTGGGAGAGGTGCTAATCAACGGTCAGCGTGCCAAAGTTATTGGAAATGTATGTATGGATCTGATAATGATTGATGTAACCAATATCGAAGCCAACGAGGGCGATCAGGTGGAAATCTTTGGTGACCACCTTACCATTTCCGAAGTGGCCGGCTGGCTGAAAACCATTCCTTATGAAGTGCTGACCAGTGTTTCTAGGCGGGTGAAGAGGGTGTATTTTCAGGAGTGACAGGCCCCTAACCCCTAAAGTGGAATAATGAGTCTTTCACGAAGTTTTTTAAGTGTCAAATTAAAAGATAAAGCAACCAGAAGGGTTAAACTAACATAACCCTCAACGTAGTTGGGGGTGTCAGCAAACAAATAAAACAACCCGTCAGGGTTGAACAGAACTATGTCAAGCTACCGACAGCACTACTACCATATTGTTTTTGGAACAAAGCGTCGTGAGAGAACTATCCCTAATGAGCATTGTACATTGTTGTATAAGTATATTTGGTGATTTATTGAAAAAAAGAAATGTAAATTATACCGAATTGATGGATTTGAAGATCATATTCATTTGCTG
>CAIZDF010000263.1 GCA_903931645.1 uncultured Tolumonas sp. | reverse complement strand
ATATGAATTTTGAGGTTATGGCAGACAATGCTCCTTCAAGTTTTGTGTATTCTCAGATTCAATATGCTAAGGCAGGTGGTATTTATGCTCGTCACGCCAATAAGATTATTATTGATCATTGTAAGAAACTGTTTAAATTTTATTTTTAAATTCTGTTAAGCATTAATTTAATCATTGCAAATTGAATCATAGCCTCGCTTGTGTCTGTTCGATATTCAAAGTCTTTGCTAAGTCTTCGATAGCTTTCAAACCAGGCAAACGTTCTTTCTACAACCCATCTTTTGGGTATGACGACAAATTTGCTTGAATGGTCTGATCGTAAGACAATTTCAAGTATCCAGCCGAATGCGGTTTTGGTTTTCTCTATGAGTTCACCACGATAACCTCCATCAGCTACGATCTTGACTAGTCTTTCGAATCTACCCTTCAACAAGGCAATCACATCAGTGGCACCTTTGCTGTCATGCACGTTTGCCGCATGAACAACAACTGCAAGAAGCAAACCCATTGTGTCAGTAACAATATGGCGTTTGCGTCCGTTGATCTTTTTGCCTCCGTCGACCCCTCGGCTTTCACCGCCCAGCCTAGTTGTTTTAACAGACTGACTATCAATGAGAGCCAAACTTGGAGAGATTTCTCTCCCTGCTTTTTTGCGTATTCGGTCACGTAACAATTCATGAATTTGTTCGATGACCCCAGTGTTCTTCCATTTGGTAAAATAGTAATAAACCAGTTCCCATTTTGGAAAACAGCCTGGCAACATACGCCATTGGCAGCCTGTTTTAAGCAAATAAAAGATGGCATTGAAAATATCTCGCAAAGAATGTTTTCTTTTGCGGTAGTCTCTTAAAATGCCTTGCAATAGCATCCATTGGCTATCTGTAATGTCTGACGGATAGTGTTTCATTGTTCTTAACAGTTTGGAAACCATTAAGTTAATGAATATTATTCAATCAAACAACTGATAGTCAATGTTTTGTGCTTTTATTTTAAAAATTTAAACAGTTTCTAAATTTAACAATAATTATAGCGGTGATTCTGGTGGTGGTGTTTATATTGCTTACGGCGCTGCTCAGATTACTAATTCTGAGTTCTATCAAAATAGTGCTGTTCAATACGGTGGTGGATTTGCGATAGGTGGTAATGAACTTACTACTGTCAACATTATAAAAGGGAATAATATTTATCAAAATACAGCAGGAGTTGGAGGTGGATTCGCTTTAGTTCATGCTTCTGAGTTTTCTGAAAACCTGATTCATCACAATCAAGCATTTCATGGTGGAGGTGGTTATGCTTCAGGGGGTTATGGAGTTGGTGAAATAGCTATTTCTAATAATGTGTTGTGTAATAATTCTACTATATATTCGAATGGTGCTGGTGGCGCATTGTATTTGGAACAATGCGATATAGATCATTCATCGGTAAGGATCGTAAACAATTTAATTGCAAATAATACTGCCATGTCTGCTGGTGCAATAGGAATTGCAATTGGGTCATCCCCACTAATTTTGAATACTACTATAACTAAAAATTATTCTGAAACCAATTCTTCTATTGTTTTTACAAACTCAACACCAACTTTCAAAAATTGTATAGTGTATGGAAATTCTAATGGAAATGGGAAAGAATTTTATTTCGGTACTGGTTGTGTTCCTATTATAGATCATTGTGATTTAGAGGGGGGAGTAAATTCTTTGGGAGGGCCTGGTTTTGCAAGTTATCCAGTTAGTAACTATACGAACAATATCAATACTAATCCTTTATTTGTAAATGGATCTGCAGGAGCGGGTAGCGGGTATGATGGTATGGCTGCCAATTGGCAGTTGTCACCGGCTTCACTATGTATCAATGCGGGAGATGCTACCGGAATGTCTGGTTTTTTACCTGCTACAGATTTGGCAGGCAATCCAAGAAACAATGGGATTATAGATATGGGCGCTTATGAATTTCAGCCAGGTTTATTGCCCGTATCAGTGGCTATTGTTGCTTCGGTAATTCCTGTATGTTCGGGTACTACAGTGACCTTCACTGCAAGTCCTGCGAACGGAGGAACGACGCCAGGCTATCAGTGGAAGAAAAATGGAATCGTTGTGGGCAGTAATGCTTCCACCTATTCCTATGCTCCCGATAATGGCGACGTGATAACGTGCGTGATGACTTCTAATCTTTCAAACGTGACAGGTAATCCTGCTTTTAGCAATGCGATCACCATGACTGTGAATAATTCGCTACCCTTTTCGCTGAATATCTCTGCTACGAGCAACCCCGTTTGTTCGGGTACAGCCGTAACGTTTACGGCATATGCAATAAATGGAGGAACGACACCAAATTATCAGTGGAAGAAGAATGGGACTGCTGTTGGAAACAACGCGGTAACCTATTCCTATGCTCCTGTTAATGGTGATGTGATAACGTGTGTTCTTTCTTCCAATACCGGATGTGAGACAAGTAGCCCTGCAACGAGCAACGCTATTGCAATGTCAGTGAACGCAAGTTTACCGGCGAGTGTCAGTATTATGGCGAGTGGCAATCCTGTTAGTGAAAACACAGGTGTAATATTTACGGCGTCAGCTATAAACGGAGGAACTACACCGAGCTATCAGTGGAAGAAAAATGGGACTGTTGTAGGTAATAACGAGGTAACGTATTCCTGCACCCCGGTTAACGGTGACGTAATCAGTTGCGCAATGACATCGAATTCTACCTGCGCGACAGGTAACCCCGCGACGAGTAATGCTATTACGATGTTGGTGAACGCAAGTTTACCGGCGAGTATCAGTATAACGGCGAGTAGCAACCCTGTTTGTGAAAACACAAGTGTAATATTTACGTCGTCTACTATCAACGCAGGACCAGGTCCTAACTATCAGTGGAAGAAGAATGGGACATTTGTTGGAAACAACTTTGCTACCTATTCTT
>CAIZDF010000262.1 GCA_903931645.1 uncultured Tolumonas sp. | reverse complement strand
TGCCGTAATGCGCAGTTTGCCAGTGGGTTTACCTTCCATTTCCATGACCGCGCGTTCGGCTGCTTGCATATCGTCGAGTATTTTACGCGCATGCTGGTAATAGACTTCACCGACTTCGGTCAGGCGTAGTTTGCGGGTCGTGCGATAGAGTAATTTTGCACCGAGGCGATCTTCCAGCTGATTTACCTGACGGCTGATATGTGCCACCGAGACTTCCAGTCGCTTCGCGGCTGCCGTGAAACTTTCTGTTTCGACGACGCACACAAACTCGTTTATGCCATCCCAGATTGTCATTATTACTCTATGGTAAAAATTATTTGCCGTATGCGCTAATTATCAACTGAATTGAGGTGAATACAATGAACTATCACTGACTTTTAGCGAGATGGGGATGAAGAAATGCTTACAGCACAACGACCCGCTGTAAATACTTCCCTGTACGCTCGAACGCGGCCTCCATGCCGCGTACGGTCGTCTAAGCTGTAAGCATCTCTTCATCCTCTACTGTGTTCATCTTAATAGAGCAACAAAAAGGACATACCATGAATATGATCAAAACCCGCGCGGCGGTTGCCTGGGAAGCCGGTAAACCGCTATCGATTGAAGAAGTGGATCTGATGCCGCCACAAAAAGGCGAAGTGCTGGTGCGGATTGTGGCCACCGGAGTTTGTCATACCGATGCCTACACCCTGTCAGGGGCGGATCCGGAAGGCGTGTTCCCAGCAATCTTGGGCCATGAAGGTGCGGGTATTGTCGAAGCGATTGGTGAGGGCGTGACCAGTGTTGCGGTGGGTGATCACGTGATCCCGCTGTATACGCCAGAGTGCGGTCAGTGCAAATTCTGTAAATCGGGCAAAACTAACCTGTGTCAGGCCATTCGTACCACACAGGGTAAGGGCTTAATGCCAGATGGTACGACGCGATTTTTCAAAGACGGGAAGCCGATTTTCCATTACATGGGCACGTCTACGTTTGCTGAACACACGGTAGTGCCGGAAATTGCGTTGGCAAAAATCAGTAAAGCGGCGCCGTTGGAAAAAGTCTGCCTGCTCGGTTGTGGTGTCACCACCGGCATGGGGGCGGTGAAAAACACCGCCAAAGTACAACCGGGCGATACCGTCGCGGTGTTTGGTTTAGGTGGCATTGGCCTGTCGGTGATCATCGGGGCCGTGATGGCCAAAGCCAGTCGCATCATTGCGATTGATATCAATGAAGACAAATTTGAAATTGCGAAAAAACTCGGTGCGACTGATGTAGTGAACCCGAAAAATTTCGATAAACCCATTCAGGATGTGATTGTCGAGATGACCGATGGCGGTGTTGATTTCTCATTTGAATGTATCGGTAATGTCAAAGTCATGCGTTCGGCGCTGGAATGCTGCCATAAAGGTTGGGGCGAATCGGTGATCATCGGGGTCGCAGCGGCCGGTCAGGAGATCTCCACCCGTCCGTTCCAGCTGGGTACCGGGCGTATCTGGAAAGGCAGTGCTTTCGGTGGCGTTAAAGGCCGCTCACAACTACCAGGTATTGTTGAGCAATATATGAATGGCGAGTTTGAGCTGGATACCTTCATTACCCACACCATGGGGTTGGATGACATCAATCATGCCTTTGATTTGATGCATGAAGGCAAATCGATCCGCTCTGTGATCCTGTTTGATAAATAAGGTATTGCCATGAGTACGCTGACCGTCGTACAGGAACAAAAATGTTTTGGCGGACGACAAGTCCATTATCAACACACCTCTGCGGTGCTGAATTGTGAGATGCAGTTTTCGGTGTTTTTGCCGCCGCAAGCGGCAACCCAAAACGTGCCCGCGGTGTATTGGTTATCGGGTTTAACTTGCAGTGATGAGAACTTTTCCACCAAAGCCGGAGCGCAGCGTGTTGCCGCCGAGTTAGGTATCGCACTGATCATCCCCGACACTAGCCCGCGTGGGGAAGGTGTGCCGGATGATGCGGCTTATGATCTCGGTTTTGGCGCAGGGTTTTATGTGAATGCGACGCAAGCACCGTGGGCCGCGCATTATCAGATGTATGACTATGTGCTGCATGAGTTGCCTACACTGGTCGAAGCGGAATTGCCGTTATCGGATAAACGTGCGATCAGCGGGCATTCGATGGGCGGGCATGGTGCGCTGGTGCTGGCGTTGCGTAACCCGCAGCGCTTTGTTTCCGTATCCGCATTTGCGCCGATTGCCAATCCGGTCAATTGCCCGTGGGGAAAAAAAGCCTTTAGTGCCTATTTGGGGGAAGAGCAAAACGCATGGGTGAACTACGATGCCAGCTTGTTACTGGCGCAATATCGCGGTGATTTACCTCTGTTGGTTGATCAGGGCGATGCGGATAACTTCCTAACCGAACAGTTAAAACCACAAGCACTTTACCTTGCCGGTATGCAGGCGAAAGCCAATCTGATGTTACGCATGCAACCGGGTTATGACCACAGCTACTATTTCATCGCCAGTTTTATCGAAGAGCATCTGCGTTTCCATGCGCAATATTTGAAGGAATAAGAGCATAAAAACAGGGCGGGTGAATGCCCCGCCTTGTCTCTTTTCTTCGGTTGGTTAGGCCAGTAACTGTGTGCCTGAACCAAAAGCAAACAGATCCATGGCCAGCGTACCCAGCGCCACATCTTTATGCAGTCGCAACACCTCTTTGTTATCGGCAGCGCCTAACGCCACAAACAGCGGTAACAAATGCTCGTCAGTCGGGTGTGCCCGACGGGCATGCGGTGCCAGTTTGCGATAATCATTGATGGCTTCCACATCATGCTTTTCAATCTTGTCGATCATCCAGTCACGGAATTGATCCACATACGGATCGCCGGCTTCCGGTGATTCCTCCGGCTGATCCCAATACAGTTCACCCAGATTATGTGTGAAGCTACCGGATGCCAAAATCAGCACACCTTCTGCACTCAGACTTTGTAAAAACTGCCCCAGTGCAAATTGTAATTTCGGTGGCACCGATGGGTTTAACGACAACTGCACCACTGGAATATCCGCCTGCGGATAGAGGTAACGTAATGGCACCCATGCACCATGATCCAGCCCGCGTTGCTCATCCAGCTTGGCTTCCAAACCGATATTTTTCAGCATCGCCTGTACTTGTGCCGCCAACTCTGGTGAGCCGGGAGCCGGATATTGCAGGCTATACAGGGCGCGAGGGAAACCACCAAAATCATGGATCGTCTCTGGCGCTTGGCTGCTGCTCAGTGTGGGCTGGTGTGTCAACCAGTGTGCCGAAATCACTAAGATAGCTTTGGGTCTCGGCAACCGTTCACCTACTTTAGTCAGAACTGGGCCGGTGGTGCCGGGTTCCAGCGCCAGCATCGGGGAACCGTGCGAAACAAAGAGTGTCGGTAAGCGAGTCATAAGTTGCTCCTCAAAGAATATTAAATTGTTTGAATCATTCTCAAACGATGGGATTAGCATATTGCTTTCATAATCTGTAAAGAAGATGCTATTCATCAAACTATCTTTGCAGGAATTGCAAACATGGATCGTCTGAAAGCGATTGAGTGTCTGGTCAGTGCCGTGGAGTGCGGTACCTTGTCGAAAGCGGCGGAAAAACTGCAAATATCGGTGGCGGCGGTTTCCCGTGGCGTGTCGGAATTGGAATCTCATCTTGGTATTCGGTTATTGCAGCGTACTTCGCGCCGTTTAGTGCTAACGGAAGGGGGCAACCATTTTTATCAGCGCGGTAAACAGCTGTTGCTCGATCTGGAAGAAGCCGAAGCCGAAGCGAGCCAAACCATCGCACAACCCACGGGCACATTGAAAGTGAATGTCCCGGTGACGTTTGGCATTCAGCATCTGGCCCCGCTGTGGCCGGATTTTTTGCAACGTTATCCGGAACTCCGTCTTGAGCTTTCACTTTCCGATCAAAAAGTGGATGTATTGGAAGCGGGTTATGATCTGGTGGTGCGCATTGCCGCTTTGCCCGATTCTTCGCTCATTGCCAGGCGTATTGCCACCACACATTCGTTGTTGTGCGCGGCACCTTCTTATCTCGCACGGGTTGGTCTACCGAATCACCCTGACGAGCTCAGTCAGATGCAGGCGATTGGTTACAGTTATGCTCGCCAGCGTGATGAGTGGAATTTTCAACATATTCATAGTGGTCAAACGGCGCGTGTCACGGTTCCTACACACATGCAGGT
This sequence comes from uncultured Tolumonas sp., assembly GCA_903931645.1. Classification (GTDB taxonomy): domain Bacteria; phylum Pseudomonadota; class Gammaproteobacteria; order Enterobacterales; family Aeromonadaceae; genus Tolumonas. The sequence goes on along the minus strand of CAIZDF010000262.1, from coordinate 63 downwards.
TAATAATGGCGACACCATCCGTCTGGCGGCATTAAGCGGTATGGGGGTGATTTTGCAACCCAG
>CAIZDF010000261.1 GCA_903931645.1 uncultured Tolumonas sp. | reverse complement strand
GTTTCCCCACCCATTCAAACTAAAACCGGAATATGCCCCTTATTTGCCTGCATCAGTAAGTAGCCTGCCACAAATGTCGGTGGGGCAAGATATGAATCTGGAACAGGTTAAAGCCGCAAAAATTGATTTAGCCGTGGGGTGGAATACCCCAGCTTTTCAACGGGAACAATTAAAACAACTCGGCCGGGTCGATGTTCCCGCTGTTTTAGTCGGTGTTGATAAGCTCAGCGACTACCCCGCCACCTTCCGTTTTCTAGGCAAAGTCTTAGGAAAAGCAGAACGCGGGGAAAAACTTGCCAAATATATTGAAACCAACAGTACCAAACTGGCAAAAGCCGTTTCAATGATTCCAGCCAAAGACAAAGTCCGTGTCTATTACGCAGAATCGATGGATGGTCTGACATCACAGTGTGGCGAAGCTGATCGGGCGGAAGTCATTCGGCTGGCCGGAGCCGTAAACGCGCTGGCTTGTAGTGACTTACCTCCGGCAACAGCTGTACCGGCAGACATTGAATCCAGCAATGTCACTGCGGGCATGGAAATTTTGCTGAAAATTAATCCTGATGTCATTGTTACCCGTTTCCCGGCAACAACTGATTTAATTAATAACGATCCGCGCTGGGCCAAACTGAAAGCAGTCAAGGCACACAAAATTTACCCCATCCCTTCCCTGCCATTTAACTGGTTTGACCGTCCGCCTTCATTTATGCGTGTAATGGGGGGGCAATGGTTAGCCAACAAACTCTACCCAACTGTTTACCCCATCAATTTAGAAAAAGAGACACATGACTTTTACCAACTCTTTTTTCAAGTGGAACTTGATAAAACGGCTATCAACAAACTGCTGAATAAAACCAGCTAACGGAGTCTGTTATGGATGCATCTGCCAACTCTTGTCTTGATTTACCCACCGCTGGAACCCGGCGCTGGTTTCAGTGGTTAACCTGGTACAGCCTGCTTGTATGCGGGCTGCTTACGGCCATATTACTGGCATTTTCTATCGGTAAATACCCGACCAGCCCACTGGAAATCATTCGCTTCTTCCTACATTGGATGGGCTTCAATGTCATGGATAACGATCAATTCGACACCTTACATAATGTATTAATCGATATTCGTTTACCTCGCATTCTGGTGGCCATGCTGGTCGGATCCACGCTTTCAGTTTCCGGTGCGGCATTTCAGGCAGTGTTCCGTAACCCATTAGTTTCACCGGGGCTGTTAGGTGTGCAAAGTGGTGCCGCGTTTGGTGCGGCGCTAGGCATTCTCTTCGGGTGCAGTTGGGCTGTCATTCAGGGCTTGGCTTTTTCCATGGGGCTTTTCGCGGTGTTTGCCAGTGTGTTGATTGCTAATGTGTTCGGACAATCGTCCATGGTGATGCTGGTGCTGGGTGGCATGATCAGCAGTGCACTCTTTTCATCACTGTTGTCGGTGATTAAATACGTAGCCGACCCGCTGAATGTTCTGCCATCCATTGTCTATTGGCTGATGGGCAATCTGGCTCTGGCCGATTTACCACAAGTACTGGCCTTTGGTGGGCCATTGATCGCAGGCATTCTGCTGATTGCCAGTTGTGGCCGAATGCTTGATGCCCTCTCTATGGGGGACGACGAAGCGCGCTCACTAGGTATTCCGGTAACCTGGGTGCGTTACAGCATCATTGCAGTAACAACCATGATTTCTGCTTTAACTGTTTCTATCGCAGGCACCATTGGCTGGGTTGGTTTACTCATCCCGCATATTGTCAGAATGATGCTTGGCCCTGCGAATAGCCGGGTATTACCTGCCAGCATCATTCTAGGCGCTACTTTTTTGATCCTCGCAGACTGTGTTTCCCGCTGTATTGCCGACAGTGAAATCCCGATTGGTATCGTCACCGAGATTTTAGGCATACCTGCTTTCCTGATGGTATTAAAACGCTCACGCAGAGGGTGGAATTGATATGGATGAT
>CAIZDF010000260.1 GCA_903931645.1 uncultured Tolumonas sp. | reverse complement strand
CGTAAGCTGGATACTATTCTTGATATTCCAGTGACCATTGCGATGGAAGTTGGGCGCAGCCAAATTAACATCCGTAATTTGTTACAGTTGAACCAAGGTTCGGTCGTTGAGCTTGATCGCGTTGCCGGTGAACCGCTAGATGTACTGGTGAACGGTACCTTGATTGCCCACGGTGAAGTCGTTGTTGTTAACGACAAATTCGGTATTCGTCTGACGGATGTTATCAGTCAAACAGAACGTATCAAGAAGCTGAAATGAAACGCTATTGTCTTATTCTCGCTCTGGCTTCGATGCCTTTATATGCAGCAACGGAAAGTACGGCAACCGCAGGTTTAGTTCAATGGTTGTTCAGTAGTTTGTTAGTACTAGGGCTTATCGTTGTATTGGCTTGGGGGCTGAAAAAAAGCCGCCTGGTTCCACAAATGGGCCGCCCAGATTTTAAAGTATTATTTACACTACCCGTGGGTTACAAAGAAAAACTGATGGTGGTGCAGGCTGGTGAACAGCAACTGTTATTAGGCGTTACTGCGCAACAGATTTCTTTTTTGACTGAAATTAATCCGCCACTGTCTGCTAATGCCTCTGCTCCTGTATTTGCACAACATTTGTCTCGCTGGATGAATAAATCTACTCCGTCAGAGGATGACAAAGCATGATCCACTGGCGTAAATGGCTAGGTTTATTTGTTTGTTTTTGCCCGGTATTTGCTCATGCTGCAAATTCGGGTGGCATGTTACCTGCGCTAACAGTTTCCACTAATGCTCAAGGTGGGCAGGATTACAGCTTGACGCTGCAAGTTTTGGCGCTGATGACTGCGCTGACGTTCCTGCCATCGATTGTCATCATGATGACCTCGTTTACCCGAATCATCGTTGTGTTATCAATCTTGCGGCAAGCCATTGGTTTACAGCAAAGCCCATCCAATCAGATCCTGGTTGGGATGGCACTGTTCATGTCTTTTTTCATCATGTCACCGGTATTAGATCGTATTAATAACGATGCATTACAACCTTACATGAGCGAACAGATCACAGCGAAAGAAGCGTTGGAGAAAGCAGAAATACCGCTAAGACAATTTATGCTCGGGCAGACTCGGATCAAAGATCTGGATGTCTTTAGCGAAATAGCAAATGTAAAAGCTGATAAACCTGATGAAGTACCACTTCGGGTACTGATTCCTGCGTTTATTACCAGTGAACTCAAAACCGCATTTCAGATCGGTTTTATGTTGTTTTTACCTTTCCTGATTATCGATTTGGTCGTTGCTAGTGTGTTGATGGCGATGGGGATGATGATGTTGTCACCCATGATGATTTCGTTGCCCTTTAAACTGATGCTATTTGTGTTAGTTGATGGTTGGGGGTTGATCATGGGATCATTGGCTAACAGTTTCGGACTTGGAGGTGGCTAATGACACCTGAAGTCTTTCTGGATGTCTTTCGGCAAGCGCTGGGGCTTATCTGTATTTTGGTCAGCGCAACCATCATTCCAAGCTTAATTGTTGGTTTGCTGGTGTCTATTTTTCAAGCCGCCACATCAATTAACGAACAAACCTTGAGTTTCTTACCTCGTTTGTTAGTCACGCTGGCTGCGCTGGCGTTGGGTGGACATTGGGGATTACAGATGCTGATGGATTTCATGGTTCAGATGGTGCATGAAATTCCTGAGGTATTAGGATGAACATTACCAGCACACTCTTAATGGAGATGCTGGCAGCGTATATCTGGCCATTTACTCGTTTAGCTTCCATGTTGATGACTATGCTGGTCATTAGTTCTCAGTCTGTACCTGTTATGGTCCGGATGTTTTATTGCATTATGCTTACCGCCGTAATTGCCCCTGTGTTACCTAAGATGCCTG